>NZ_PXUD01000112.1:0-14369 GCF_003390965.1 Salinivibrio sp. HTSP | reverse complement strand
CACCGGTCTTGAAAACCGGCAAGGGTTAATAGCCCTTCTAGGGTTCGAATCCCTATCTCTCCGCCACATATCAAAAAGCCGCTGCTCAGTCAGCGGCTTTTTGCGTTTATAACCCCCCGCAAATTTCTAAATTCTGACCCCACCAACATTTTAGACCCCTTTGCCTAAACACACTGCCAAGCGTCTGATAACCTAGCCCACAAAAAATTGCCCTGTAAGGCCTTTTGGACGCCGCCAACCAAAGGGCGGTAGCGTGGGTGTTAAAGCAAATCCATCGGGCTTGTTGTGCCCGCAAACTGCTGCCCAATCACATGGGTATAGATCTGCGTGGTAGAGAGGTCGGTATGGCCCAATAAGGTTTGAATGGTGCGAATATCGTAACCCGCCAAAAGCATCTGCGTGGCAAAGCTATGGCGAAACGTATGACAGGTAACGTGCTTATGGGTGATGCCGGCCCTTTGCACGGCTCGATTCAAGGCTTTACGCACATTGGAATCATGCAGATGATGTCGGCAGAGCTTATTAGACACTGGGTGGTGGCAATAATTGTAAGAAGGAAAAATAAACATCCAGCCTGCCTTACGGTATGCATTGGGGTATTTTTTATCCAGCGCATAAGGCATGGAGGGTCCGATACCTTTTTGATTGTCGCCTTGCTGAATGTCGACAGCTCTTTCACATAATGTATGTAACTCATCGGCCAATTGATTAGGCAGCAAGGTGGTGCGTGATTTTCCACCTTTGCCATTATGAACAGTGATCGCGTTATGATTAAAATCCAAATCCTTGATGCGTAACCTCAAGCACTCATTGATGCGTAGGCCACTGCCGTACATCAGCCCACAAATCAGCTTATCTCTTGCGCCAAGGTAGGCAAAAATTCTGGCAACTTCTTCTTTACTGAGCACAATTGGAATTCGCGGCGATTTTTTGGATGGACTAAACGCAATCTTACCTAGCGGCTGGTCTAAAAACTGGTTGTATAGAAAGGCCAGTGCATTGAGTGCAACCTTTTGCGTATTCGGTGAAATTTGTTGCGCATTGGCCAAATAAGACAGAAACGTTTTTACATCCTCGTCACTGAGCTCTGTAGGGTGTTGCTTGTGATGGAAAAGGATAAATCGGCGCACCCAGTATAGGTAACTCTTCTCAGTTTTGATCGCATAGCCTCGCCGCCTGAGCTCGTGCTGAAGGCTTGCCATAAACGGGCTTTTGGTCATGATCCTTTCCCTCCATCTAAGACTGTTTATTCATACAGCTTATTGGTAGAGAAAGCCAAATAGTGTGCACGCTTTTTCGAGACACATTCACATTATCGCCGAAAGAGAAATTATTAGTTCAATATAATCAAAGGGTTACAATTTATCCTTTGAGGATAGTGTGAACGCCTTGTCCGGGATAGGCGGCATGCACACTTTCGCAGACAAGGTGATTGCTTCAAGCGTTAAAAATGTTTTTAATTATAGGTAGTTAGTTAAAAAATGACGCGTATAACGGTTTTGACAAATCGAGCACGCGCACTAATACAATGTTAGCATACTTTGATAGGCGTTCAGATGACTACGATAGTCGAACAAATTGTTAATCGTGAAATTGACTCGGTCATCGTTTACGAATCTGACCAAGTTATAGCTTTTGCGGACCATGACCCAATCAACTTTGGACACATTTTAATTTGTCCTAAGACTCAATACCGTACTTTCATTGACCTGCCTGAGTCTGTGTTTTTAGAGATCACCGACGTTGCAAGAGATTTATATAAACGTATAGAAGCTAAGTTCAATCCCGATGGTATAGGTTTTATGCAAAACAATGGAGAGGCCCCTCATTTCAACGAGCTCGACCACTACCATTTGCATATTTTCCCTAGATTCCATGGCGACCAGTACGGTTGGGTTAGTAGTGAACTTGGAATTCAAACTATGGATAAACTAAGAGAATCACTTAAAGAACTATGAGCATTGAAGAAGTATGCTAACAAAGCAATTCACGCGACAAGCGCGTGATTGCGGGCGTTAACAGGCACAAATAATTATGAGTGAAACCAATCATTTTTCTGAACGGTTGAGAGAGCCGTTAAATGAAACAACAAGAAAAGTAAGAAGAAACTTAATGGCCGCCTCTGTCGTGGGGATAGTATTGACTAAAGTTGGTTTAGTTCCTACGAAAATATCAGCCTTTGGGGTTGAGTTCAGTTCGTCAAACCAGCAAGCTTTAATGCTTTTGTTGGCTTCAGCAATTTGCTATTTTATGGTTAGTTTTATTGTGTATGTCTATTCTGAGCTGACAGCTTGGCAACTTGTTTTTACTTCTAAGGAAATGGAAGATATAAAAGCTGAGGCGACAAGAAGTGAAAGGCAATTTTTAGCCGGAAATGACCATGAAACTAAGTTTCGGGAGCATGTTCGTCATTTATACTTCAGAACAAAGCCTACCTTTTATATCCGAATCTTTGTTGAACTAGCCATTCCCATAGTTTTTGCTTTTTACTCAGCCTATGCATTGTTTGCTATGGATGTATCCCAACCAGCAAAACCAACTGTGATGGAACAAGCGCCTGTTAACAAGCAAAAGCAGGTGGACGTCAAATAGCCAGCTGGCTCGCTTCGCTCGAATTATAGCTGGCAATTTGTAGCCCCTGTTTTGGGCGTTAGATTTCACTGGAGGGCATATATGTTTCATGTTGACGTAGAGGCCAAACAGCTTCGCAAGTTGATCCCAAAGGGATTCTCTGAGCTTGGGTTAAGGGAGCGCTTTGATATCCAAGAGTGGATCGAGAAGACACCAGAGATTCTAGGTGAAGAACTCTTAATCATTGGCAAAGAAGTGATATTGGCTTCTGGAAAGCGCATGGATCTGCTGGCAGTAGACAAAGAAGCGGCGCTCGTCATTGTCGAACTGAAGCGCGATCATTCGGGTGAGGCAGTCGAGTGGCAGGCCATTAAATACGCATCGTATTGCGCAAATTTTCTCCCCGAAGAAATCTTCAGACAGTTCGCGTCTTACTTGGAAGTAACGGAGAAAGAAGCCCAAAAAGCAATCGAGGAATTTATTGATGCTGATGTAGAGAAGTTGAACGAATCTCAAAGAATTGTTCTGGCCTCAAGACAATTCAATTCAGAAGTAGTATCCGCCGTAATTTGGCTTCGAGAATTCGGTGTCGATATTCAGTGCACGAGACTTGCGCCGTTCGTAGACTCTGCTGGGAGTCTGTTTATCACCCCGGAAACAATAATTCCCCTTCCTGAGGCAAAGGACTACATTGAAAGAAAGGAAAAGAAGCAGCGCTCTGGCCCTCAAGAGCATCGAGAATGGACCGGGTATTGGTTCGTAAACGTAGGGGAAGGCTCAACTCGGAATTGGCAAGATAACGTCAAGTTCGGGTACATCGGTGCAGGTCAAGGCGTCAGATACTCATCGGCTCTGAAGAGGCTGGGTGTTGGCGACAAGATCTATGCCTATATGAAGGGGTTGGGGTATGTCGGATTAGGTGAGGTCACATCACCTGCCGTAATGGTAAGGGACTTCGTTGTGGAAGGAACCGGGAAGCCTCTTTTAGAAGCCGGCCTTTCGGCGCCGCAAGCTGACGCCAATCGTGACGATGAGGAATTGGCGGAGTGGGCCGTTGGCATAAGGTGGATAAAGACGGTCGAAAAAAATCAGGCAAAGACGTTTTCGGGGGCATTTGCCAATCAAAATGTGGTTTGTAAGCTGCGTGATCCACAGACGCTGAGATTCGTTAGGGAGACGTTCGGAGAGTAAAATCTAACAAATCATTGCAGCTGACATTTGACCCGACATCGATTTTGTTGCCGCAAAAACCGACGTTGCCTCAAATGCAGCTGAACTCAGGCGTTAGCACTCCCTATACCGGAAAGGATTTTATTTGATGTCTCAAAAAAGAGCAAGGCAACAACAAAAGAGAAAGAAGAAAAATAAAGGGAAAATTGATTCTCACAAAAAGGAGGGAAGTAAACTAGTCTCTCCTTTCAATCAAATTCCAAACACAAGCTATATGTCTTGGATGAACGACAGACTGCCCTGCATGGTTTGGGCAGGTCTGCTAATTAACGGAATAGGTAGAGATCGAGCAATAGAGCTTTTCAGAAAAGTCGGTCTTCACGTTGGAAATCTATTTCTTGCGGTAGACGATAGGGAGTGTAATTTACCTCGTGTAGGATTATACGGGTTATCCACACTAGATAGCGATCTACAAGACAAATTCTTCGAAGTGCTTTTTACCGAAGAAAGCGCTGTTGATGCTTTAAAACCTTTAATGTTGTTTGAGAATTTGCCTTTATCAAATAAATGGACGGAGTATCTTGGAGTAATCTCTGAGGACGAGGAAGGGCTTTGGACCAATTTAGCAGATGCTGTCGCAATGTTATTAGACCATCAATCGCAAGAGGCTACTGACTGTCGCTGGGCTTATATGATACCTATTGTTAACTCTGGTAAGTTTCACCTTCAAACAAAGGAGCAGTGTAGAGAGTATACGGAATACCCTCATTACGAAGATCAGAGAAAGGTTAGACCGTCTATTCGTGCTACCGAAATGCAATTCGGTGGTGGCATGATGAATGATGAGTACTCTCGAGAAAAAAAGGTATGGTCAGAAAACTTCTGGAAAGAATGCAAAGAAAAAACTGCATGCTTTGCTCCTGAAACTGAAAGAAGTAGTGTTGATTTTGATTTGATTAAAACTGTTTCGTCTGTTCGTGAAATTTGGAATTATTTGTCAGATCATTTTTTGGAAACAGATGAATTTACTCATGTTCAAGCTAAACGTGATGCTTCCTTTGGTTTTTGCTTTTACGCTCTCACCGTAACACAAGAAGGTTTGGCATCTTCGGGGAAGTTACTAACTGCCAAGCTGGCTTTAAGAATGCTGGCAGAAATTTATATCACATTTAAGTATCTAATAAGTGTCGGTGATGAAAAGCTATGGGATATCTATAGAAGCTATGGTTCTGGGCAAGCAAAGCTGACTTTTCTAAAGCTGGATGAGATTCTGGAAGATCAGCCTGGCTACATTAAGAAAGAAAGTGTTGAAGCACTGGCGAATGAAGATATCTATATGGATTTCCAAAATATCGATTTAGGAAACTGGGCAAAAACAGATCTACGTAAAATGTCTCAAGTTTCTGGCTGCAAGGATGTGTACGATGCATATTACTCTTGGCCATCTTCGTATGCTCATGGCCAGTGGTGCGCTGTTAGAGATGTTGTTTTCACTACTTGTTACAACCCTCTTCATCGGCTTCACAGGATTCCCAGACCTGCGCCACGATATGAGGATGGAGCAGAAAATGATTTGATTTTGCTGTTCAATAAAACCTTGGACTTACTGAACGACCTTTACCCAAGTTTTGAAAAAAGAGCAGAATTGGTACAAAAAGAGAGGTGATAGTGCTAACAAGGCGCTGCACTCGGAAAAATTACTCGCTCCGCTCCTAATTTTCCGGTGAGCGCGGCGTTATAAGGCAGGGAGGAATACTTGAATAAAGGTTCAGTAATAATTAATTTAGATGAACGTTGGAGTCTTGAGGATTTCTCGGTTTTTTCTAAGCAATATATACAGGTTTATGGTTTTTTCTTTGCATTAAGAAAATTGTCTGAAACCGACTCGGCAATGGAATTTGAGCGCATGCCTTGGTTAGGTGGTGCGAGCGTTGTTCATTTTTTCACTGGTATGAAAAATCATATTCATCCAGGTTTATTGCCTAATGTTCAAAAAATACAGTATGCATCTCCTGGTTTTATGGAGTTATCAGCGCTTGTTGAAGTCGCTGACGATATAAAAAATCTGGTTTTCGCTATTTGTTCATCTGTAGGTACGATCGCAACAACTTATCATGTGATTCATTCTCAGTATCGTTCTCGACAGCTCGCACAAAAGAAAATGCGAGAACTAGAAAATCAGGAAGATAAAAACTTCGTAAGAAATTCAGTTCTTGAGTTACATGAACAGCTAAATTTATCACCTCAACAAGTAGCGAGCCTTTCAAAAATATCAAAAGGTGATCAACTGGTAGAGCTGAAAATGTTGATGGCAATGTACCGCAGAGTGAAACCAATTGCGGATTTACAGACTCAGAATAAGGCACAACTCTAAGCCTTATAACAATCGGCTCAAAGGGACAAAAACACGCACGATTTTTGGTTCGATTTGCTTTCGGGGTTCCGGCTGGTTAAATTGAGTGCATATGATATTGGTTTTTGCCCGTTAGCCGGGCGTTATGATTTTAGGGGGCTTTAGTGCAGATTCGAAAAACTAGTCTTAGGAATGATTTAGCATTCCATTTCTTTACGGATGCCACCGACTTTTTAGACCGGTTTGATATTCTTTACGAGGAGTACTCTAAAACTAAGAGATTTAAGTGCTTTGTAGATCTCTTAATGGGTTTTGAGTGTATTTTGAAATCTCATATATTTCTTTCCCACAAAAGTGAAAGCATGGAAGCAATCTATAGATTGGTAAAGAAGACCGGACATGATTTAAGCAAGCTAGCTGATTTTTCCAGCTATTTGGATGACGCCACATACAAAAATGTTAAAGACGAGCTGGGAGAGTACTCTGTCTTCATTCGGTACTCTCTTGATGCCTACGAACATTTTTTACCCTCTTTTGTTGGTTTTGGAGAAGGCAAGTTTAATTACTCATCTACTATGACAAACGATGCTTGGATGATGAAGATGAGAAACTTGCTATCAAGCTTAATTGAATCAACCGCTACCGAGTTTACCGGCTTTGTGAAAATGGATTTTGATAGCATCTTCGACGACGAAAAGCGACTGAGAGAGTTTGCAATTAAGGTTGGTATAGTAAAATCATAACAATCGGCTGCACAGCGACTGATTTTCCGCCGCTTCGCGGCTACAAACCGGCGCGTGAGCCGCGCGTTAGTTTCACGGAGGACATATCAACGATTCGGAATTGTTAGAACAAGCCTTACATAGTGGGGCAATAATTCATCAACCTCATGCGTTGAAAGCATTTTTATCAGCAAATTTCCTTGCTAAACGTTTTGGTGAAAATGACAAACTTTTTTCTCATACGTCTATTTTAATGGCTAATGATTCAGTTTTGGTACAGCCTACATATGAGGAATCTGTTCAAGCACCAGCATTACAAGACTTTCGTATTCAAAGAATACTGAATCGAGGTATTTATCCCGCAGCTTATCAAGCTACTTTTCAGTGGTATCAAAACAAAGGTTTTGATGAGATTTTTCGCCACTTTGCCACCAAAGCAGCATCTGCTAATGAATACTTATCCCACAATGTGACGATATTGCTTGCAATGAATAGTGTCTATAGGCAATTGAATGAACATCAGATCCCAGCCTTTCTTAATCGTTTTACAGAGTTCGTTACGTCTACGTTTTCAAATATAGATAACGTTAACTCGAAACCAGTGCCAGTAAAGGCCAGTCTCTCAGATGTATTATCATCTTGTATTGAGCAATTTGGTTTCTTTGGACACAACCTGATCACTTTGGCTTGGCTATTACGTTGCAAAGATCAGTTGTCAACATCGCTGTATGAAGCAATGCTGTCAAACTTATATGTTCAGGCCAATAGTCCTTTGGAAGACCCCGAAGATGAAATCGATCAAGTCATATGGGGGCAATGCAAGGCCGAGCCGGGTATAGAATCGTTTGAATCACGTATAAATTGCTTAATCTTTGATTACACGTCAAATTTGCATCAAATCACATTTGCTGATGCTCTATGCTTGTTACAATCTGAGTTTCCTCAATATACGGCAGATTTAAATAAAATAGCAAAATATCAATGTCTTGTTCTTGAAAAATGAAACTAACAAACGCTTAAATACGGATTTACAACGCGTAGCATTTGTGGTTTGCGGCAGATTTAGTAATTTAGGTGGTATGCGTAACATCGGTATTGCGTTACTCACACCTTAGTTTGGCCTTAGGCAAATGGAGATAGACGTGAGTTTAAGGATAATTGAAGTCGTAGATTTTCAGTCGTCGTGGGCTGATGATTTTGATCGAGAGAAAGTGTCAATCTGTAATGCGTTAAGCCAAGAAAATGTTGTTGGAGTTCACCACATCGGTAGCACTTCAGTTGAAGGTTTATGTGCGAAACCAATTATAGATATTCTGCTCGAAGTTAAATGTCTCAGTGCGCTGGATGAGCAAAGTTACTTGATGGAATCGTTGGGTTATCTCGCTAAAGGTGAGTTTGGTATCACGGGTAGGCGCTACTTTCAAAAAGGTGGGGTTCAACGAACTCATCAAGTCCACGCCTTTCTAACCGGTTCACACGAAGCGCAAAGACACATAGCTTTTAAAGAGTATCTTATTGCATTTCCTGAAGTGGCCGATGAGTATGGTGTGTTAAAGAAAAATGGAGCAGCAATCTGCAGCAATGACATAGATGTATATTGCCGACATAAAGACAGCTTTATTAAAGAGCATGAGGCTAAGGCTCTAAGCTGGAAATTTGCCTAACAATGCAATTAATTTTGCTCCCTGCTGTCGCCGGACGCTCGTTCCTCGCGCCACTTATTGCGGGCGCTATAAGATTAAGGAGAAAAATGAAGCCTGATTTACACGGAAGTAGAATTGTGTTGAGGTCAACTCAAACGAATGATTCTGATGATTTGTTTGAAATTTATAGTGATATTCAAACAATGGAATTTGCCTCAGATCCAGCTTTTACATCGAAAGATATGATAGTTCAGATGATAGAAAGCATCGTTCGACTAGAGAAATCAGGTGAATCGTTGGAATGGGCGGTTATGGATAAAGCGACAAACAAAGTTATTGGAACCTGCGGCTTACATGGTTTTAGTGATAACGGTAATTCCTGTGAGGTCGGATGCTTACTAAATTCATCGTACTGGCGACAAGGGTATATGTCGGAAGCTCTTAGCTTATTATTTTCTCATGCTAGATCTTTGGGCATTAAAGAATTGTATGCAGATATTGATGAGGGTAACTTTCGGTCTCAAGCTTTGTTTAACAAGCTAGATTTTAAAGCTAAAAATGGGCAGTTTCAGCGCTTGCTGTGAGGCATTGTATAATAAGCAGTTGCAGACGACGCCAGCAAGCCGGAGCGGCTGAAATGAGCGTTTTCTATGTCAGGGAAGATCGAAAAATAAAATGAAAATTAAGCATTTATCTGTTAATTCATGCCGACCGAAGCGTAGCTCGGAGATTTTAGCTGAGCTGACAAATGGTGAGGCTAAAGCATTTCCTTCAAAGACGATGACTGGTGCATGGATGTGTGTTTGGAGCGAGAGTGATAATGAACTAATTGAGTTCATTCCAGTGCAGTATAAATTGACGTTCGGCGACTTAGCTGCAATTTATGAAGATCAAGGTAAAAAGCAAAACTTTCATGCTTCTCACTTTATGCTCGAAGCAAACAAAACAGTAGATGAGTTAGTTGCGATAGCAGAGAAATATCAATTAACTTATCGATTTAGAAAACACTTTGGCGGTCCTTTGTATGAGATTTGGCTAGAAGATGGCTTGCTAGTTGAATTTTGGTCTGCCGAAATTTCAAAACTTTAAGTGTCGCGTAGCCAGCACTTTTTACTAAGTATGGAGTATAAAGCGATGGATAGCATTGATAAATCTTGGCTTGCGCGTTTGGGCGTGAATCATATTGAGAGCAATTATATTTTCACTGGTTGTGAATACTATAAACGAGGCGGCGAAGAGGATTTAGCGTTTCTGTATGCGTCTGATAACCTGACACTGGTCAGCTGCAATGAAGACGTTCGCACACACCTAGAAAAATCTAAGCTGCGATCGCTGCATGACTATATCGACGATGTGAACTCTCAAGCGTTTGAGGTCTGTATTGATGATATTGACTATTATCTATCAGGCCATATTTGTGACGCGAAATCAAAGGTAGAGGTTGATCAGCTAACGCTGGACGCCCATCGGGAGCACATCGAACAATTTATTACAGAGTTTGATGAGGAAGAATTATTTAAAGCGGATTTTAGTCTGGACTCAGACTATTTCTATATGGCATATCTGGAAGGTCAGCCTGTTGGGATCATTGCATCATATTGTGGTGTCGAGCCCTTTGAATCGCTTTCTATCTTGGTGACACCAAACTGCCGTCAGCGTGGTGTCGGCAAGGCACTGATTTCAAGGTGGGTCAAAGAGGTTGAAAAGAGGGGACGTGTCGCCCGATATCGTGCCAACCGGGAAAATATTGCCTCTCGACGCCTTTGCGAGTCGTTAGGCTTTGTTGCTCACAGCCATATTCAAATACTGGCAGAACTATGAGTAGCGGCAACGACCCAATACGCATTGGTGGAGTTATCGCAATATGATAAGTGGGAGAGGCGTTTGTGGCTGATGTTCATGGAGATTGAATGCTGTCTGTAGACCCCTCCATTGAGACTGTTGATGATTCATTTTTAAGGGCGTTTTTGAGTATGACGAATTGGCTACGGGCTTTACTCGTGTTTGGGGCTTTGGCGGTCTCTTTTTCATCGATGGCGCAGTCGCTACCCGAAGGAGCGATCCAAGAAGGATCGCTAACTAATCAAAAATTGATCCAAGATGCGATGGCAGGGGTGCTGGTTACGGTGGCATCTCAAGGCTGTGAGCAGCCGGAGGAATTTGTGCCTTATGTGCGCGAAATGCCGTCAGGCGAGATAGGTACAAGGGTTTGGCGGGAGCTATGGATTGTCGAGGGCTGTGGTGACAGCTATCCGATAAAACTTCGCTTTCAGGAGGCGGGAGCTGGCGCCGCGAATTGGATGATTGAATAAACAAGGACGCTTATGAATACAGAACAACAGGCATTTTTAAACACCTACCTTGCCACCTTAAGTGACGCAGAACGTCAGGCGGTGCCTGAAACGATTGCCGAGTACTTTTGCGCGGATGAATACAATGCTAACGAATGCGCCCGTTCGATTGATCAAGGCATAAAACGCGCATCGTGCAGCCTAAAAGCATGCTACGAGATAGAAAACGAACCTTACCCGCAAGTAGGGCGTTTAACCGTGGTGCTTAACTGGGCGCAGCAGCCGGTTTGTATTATTAAGGTGACTGAAGTGAGTGAGTGCCCGTTTGATCAAGTGACTGCTGAATTCGCCGCTGCGGAAGGTGAAGGCGACAAGAGCTACGCCTGGTGGCGGCAGGCACACCTGGCATTTTTTGAGCAAGAGGGGCAAGCACTCGGCGTGCCGTTCACAACCCAATCTCCTTTGGTGTTAGAGCGTTTTAAGAAAGTCTATCCGCTTGATCACCATGAAACTGAGCAGGTAAGCGCATGATAAAACAAGTCGGTCAAACGCTCATCCAACCCGAACAATTGGCACGCTGTCACTGCGGAGCGGTTGTGTTAGCCCTTACGTTACCCAATGGCATTGAAAAACCCAGACGCTGCGATTGCTCAATGTGTCGACGCCGCGGCGCCATTGTTGGCTCAGTCAAACTTGCACAGTTGCGTGTCGTTGCTGGCAGTGAACAACTCAGTGTGTATTCCTTTAATACCCACACGGCTAAGCACTACTTCTGCTCACGCTGTGGCATTTACACCCATCACCAACGTCGCTCCAATCCGAGTGAGTTTGGATTCAATATTGCCTGCTTAGATGGCGTCAATCCGTTTGAGTTGGAGAATATTCCCGTGATGGATGGGGTTCATCATCCAGCAGATCGTTAACATCTCGCGTACATCGTTTTGAGGAGTGGCTATGACGAAATTAGCCTTTGTGTCGGGAGGGTCGAAAGGAATCGGTTTAGGCTGTGTTATGCGGCTAGTTGAGGCAGGTTATAAAGTGATCACGTGCTCGCGCAACAAAGACGTGTGGCAGGCCGCTGTTACTGAATACCCTGCACTTAAAGCTGTTGATTATCAACAAGCTAATTTAGCCGATCAGGCTTCGCTAGAGCAGCTTTTCCGCTATATCCGCGAGCAATATGGCCAACTAGATATTGCAATCAATAATGCCTCACCGGCGTTAGGATCGGGTGGTCTTTATCATCAAGTTGATATGTTTGCGTTGAAAGAAACGTTAAACAATGACTTCTGGGGGCACGCCCAATGCTTGCAGTATCAAATTAAGTTAATGGAGACAGGTGGTGCCATTGTCAATGTCAGCTCAATCAATGGTTTGCGACCAACGCCAAATGCAGCGATGTACAGTGCGGCAAAGCATGCCCTAGAAGGGCTAACACAATCCGTCGCGGTAGAGGCAATCAGAAATAATATCCGTATTAACGCTGTGGCGCCGGGGGTAACGTGGACACCAAGATGGGACGAGCGACAGACTCATCAACCGACAATAAAACTCGATGTTGAAGAGCAAGTGCCTGCCAAGCGGTTTGCACGCGTGGAGGAGGTTGTTGATGCCATTGAGTTCTTACTCTCGGATAAAGCCAGTTATATCGTCGGCCATACGCTCGTCGTTGATGGTGGCCTCTCTTTGGCGTAGGCCACCAATATAGGGTTAAGCAAAATAGGGTTAAGCAAATAACCACTAAACATGTTCTTTAAGTTGTACATGTCTAGTTTGTTGCTCTATACTTCGATGGTGTACGAATAGGAGTGATCCGATGAAAATCATTTCGTTTACTGAAGCGAGAAATGGCCTCAAAACGGTATTAGATGGGGTGGTTGATGACGCTGATACCGCTATCATCACCCGACGCGATACAGAGGATGCGGTGGTGATGTCGCTTGACTACTACAACAGCCTTATGGAAACCGTTCATCTGTTGCGCTCACCCGCCAATGCTGAGCACCTTAATCGCTCTATTACTCAGTACAAGATGGGGAAAGCGATGGAGCATGCGTTAACCGATGACGATGAGTAGTCGCTTACTTTGCTGGACGGATGATGCGTGGCGTGACTACGTATACTGGCAAAGTCAGGATAGAAAAACACTCAAGCGAATCAACAAGCTCATCCTCGATGTAAAACGAACGCCATTCGAGGGAATAGGTAAGCCTGAAGCACTAAAAGAAAATCTGACAGGCTTCTGGTCGCGGCGTATTGATGATACCAACCGGCTGGTTTACGCCGTGGATGACACGTCTATTACGGTCCTGTCTTGCCGATATCACTATTAGTTACCTAGCGCCTGCGGTGTACAATGGCACAATGGTTGAGGCGTCATGCTCACCACCCTCAATAAAAGTCACGCCTTATAACGCCTCTGGATAGTGCGCTTTCAGTAACTCTTCGACCACCGCCAGGTTCTGTCCGAGTTTTCTCAGTGCCAGCAGGCGTGTTTTGCTAAATTTGGCATCTTTAGGCACCAAGCGCATGATGTAGGCGGCGCGTTTTCCTTGGTAGACTTCCTCTGATTTATGGAAAAACGCATTACAAAAAAGCAGCGCATCACCTGCATCCAGCGCAGGGGTCACTTTGCCCTTCTCCATATAGTCATACTCTTGCTGGGTGATTTGAAACGGCGGGTGCTCGGGCACCGACGGGTCGGTAATGCGCACCAGTGAGTGCAATTGATTGGCTTCGCGGATCAGCGATAGGCGTACCGCGCCTTCTTCCATCACGATAGATAGCTGCCCTGATCCGGGTTCTTTCACGGGGGTCAGTGGAATCCATACCGTGAGCATATCTTCCGGCCGCTCCATAAAGCCAATTGAGTCAAAATCGGTATGAAAAGGAAAGCCTTGATCCTCAGGCGTTTTCTCCAAATATAAGTCAGCCAAAATGCGATAGTCTGGCAGCAGTGCCTCAATAGTGTCAGCGATGTTGAGATCTGGATCGCGGAAGACCATGGGTCCATAGATCGCCTTTTTGTAGATGTCGGCATACCAAGTTTGGCCATTGGGCATGGCGTCAAGTTTGGCAGCGAGAGCCGTTTGTGTCTCTGGGCTCAGTACGCCAGGGACGACTTTGCCGTGATGAGGAGAGAGGTTGTCGAGAAAATCCGGGCGAGCTGGCATAGAAGCTCCTTGAGGGGATATAAAACCTAGAGTGTTACCTGTAGTTTAGCAAATCACCGTCGTCACTGAATAACGGCGGTGGGTGAGGTCAGTGTACTGACCGAAAAAGCCCCTGCAAGATTAAGCGTAACTGACCACCCGATTGCGCCCAGAGAGTTTGGCGTTATATAAAGCGTCATCGGCATGCTGGTAGAGGTACTTAGCATCGAGCATGGCGGCGTCGAACTCCGCACAGCCAATTGACACGGACACGCGGATAGCGGGGGAATAGTCGAGAATCGAGTGGTGATCATAAATTGCTTCGCATAGCTTAGAGCCGTAGTGTTGCGCCGCTTGTTGGTCGGTATTAGGCAACAGACAAGCGAACTCTTCCCCACCAATACGATAAATGTTGCTATGCAGCCGAGTTTCCGCACCTAATTTAGGAATAAACCGCTTCGTATAAC
>NZ_PXUD01000111.1:0-4100 GCF_003390965.1 Salinivibrio sp. HTSP | reverse complement strand
TTCAACCTGACGGGTTTGCCAGCTTCGCTGGGCAAACAAAAAGCCCGACATTAATGTCGGGCTGAGTTTATTCGTTTGGCGGCTCTGGGGCCAGGGTGACCACATATTCGGCAATGGACAACGCGTTATCCATCACTGTCTGTCGTGCCATTTGCGGGAGCTGACTCAGCAAGCTCGTCAATGCGGCGAGATCATCACGGTGAGAGAAGGCGATGTCTCGCTCATCCGTTTCACCATGCACAAACCAGTTGAAGGGTCGGCCGGTGATTTCCGCTATCATGACCAGCGCGAGGATTTTCGGATCCGTTTTCCCCGACTCCATATCCAAATAGGTTTGGCGCGCGACATTCAAACGCTTCGCCATGTCTACTTGGGTTATCTTACTAAATTCCCGTGCTTCACGGATCCGTTGCGCGATGCGCGCCGTCGAAATCACCATGGTTCATGCCTCATTTCTGCAACCCGAGCTGTATTAAACACAGCCCGTTACAACACCACCCCTGCATTATGCATGGCTCGGCAGGCGTATCATGGTGGCGCACACCGATAGTGTGACACTACGCTTTTGATGCCTACCTCAGTAAGCAAGCACTCACCCGCCTATCTAGTCGAGCAGGCAGTCTTTTTATGCGCGCTGGGCCGCCTTTGAATAGTTGACTAAGAACGAAGCCATGTTCACGCTTTGGTTTAAGATCGCAGTACGGGCTTCGTGCGGTAAGCGAGAGAAATGCTCAAGCAGGCGGTTCACATCTTGCTTATACTGAACATCGTGCATTTCGACATCTTCATCACCGTAGACAAACCATACCAATGGGCGCTCAGTCAGCTCAGCAATGTTGGAAAGCATACGAACACGCGGCTCTGTTTTACCATTTTCGATATCCAAGTAGGTTTGACGGGCCACATTAAGCAGCTTGGCCATTTTTACTTGGGTGATGCCTTTCCACTCACGCGCTTCTTTGATGCGTTTTGCTACTTGGGTTTTAGAGTCAATCATTGCTTCCTCTCTATAACTGGTCGATGTTAGTCGTTATACCCTGAGTATGCACAATGTAGGCCAAGTTATTGGACACCAATAAAAACCAATATATTCAATAATTTAAAAAACAGAATAGCGTTCTGTTTAATTTTCCAGACGCCATGCCTGAGATTAAATGCAAAATGATTTGCATTTTGCAATAAATCCTATGCAGATCGCATTTTTGTAGAAAGAGGACAGTAATTGATAAAAGATCAACCACGCTCCTGGTCAGAGCGTGGTGATTATTGGGCAGGTTTACTCAACAGTGACGGCTTTAGCAAGGTTACGAGGTTGATCGACGTCCGTGCCTTTAATCAAGGCCACATGATACGACAATTGCTGCATCGGGATGGTGTAAAACACGGGGGCGATGATGTCATCCACGTGTGGCATAGCGATAATTTTCATGCCTTCTTCTGGTGTAAAGCCGGCGTCTTGATCGGCAAACACGTAGAGCTGGCCACCACGGGCACGCACTTCTTCGATATTGGATTTGAGCTTTTCCAACAGCTCGTTATTGGGGGCAATCACAATCACTGGCATATAGGCATCAATCAGCGCCAATGGGCCGTGTTTTAGTTCACCCGCGGCATAGGCTTCCGCGTGAATGTACGAGATCTCTTTGAGTTTAAGCGCGGCTTCTACGGCAATCGGATAAAACTCGCCACGCCCTAAAAACAGAGAGTGATGCTTGTCGGCAAAATCTTCCGCGAGTTGCTCAATCGCTTTATCAAAGGTCAACGCTTGCTCGATGCTTGAAGGTAGGTGATGCAAAGCATCGACAATCTCACGTTCTTTGTCACGACCAATCGATCCCTGCATTTTACCTAGCGCGGTGACCAGCATCAGCAGCGCAGACAGCTGGGTGGTAAAGGCCTTGGTCGAGGCCACGCCAATTTCTGCGCCCGCGCGCGTCATAAAGGCCAAATCGGATTCACGTACCAACGATGAGCCTGCCACGTTGCAAATGGCCATGGTGGCCATATAGCCACGCTCCTTGGCTAAACGCAGCGCCGCTAGCGTATCGGCCGTTTCGCCAGACTGCGACAAGGTGATCAGCACGCTATTAGGGCGGGTGACAAACTGGCGATAGCGAAACTCCGAGGCAATCTCCACATCACAACTGACGCCTGCCAGCGATTCAAACCAATAACGCGCGACCATGCCCGCATTGTACGAGGTGCCACAGGCGATGATTTGAATATGCTGTGCTTTGGCGAGAATATCGCTGGCCCCATTACCGATGGCATCGACAATCACATGGTCGCTGCCTAACCGGCCTTCCATGGTGTTGGTGAGCGCGGTGGGCTGCTCATAAATCTCTTTTTGCATATAGTGGCGATATTGGCCTTTATCCGCCGCATCGTACTGAGCACTGGCTTCATGCACCTCGCGTTCTACCGGTGTGCCTTCTTGATTATAAATGGTCACCTCGCGGCGAGAGATATCGGCCACATCCCCTTCTTCGAGATAGATAAAGCGACGCGTGACATTGAGCAGCGCCAACTGATCCGAGGCGAGAAAGTTTTCGCCAATCCCCAAACCAATCACTAGTGGGCTACCCGAACGCGCGGCTATCAAGCGCTCTGGCTGATTTTTATCCATCACCACGGTACCGTATGCCCCTTCAAGCTGACTCACCGTGCGTTGGAATGCCTCAAGCAAATCAGAGGATTGCTTAAGCTCCCAATCAACCCAATGCGCAATCACTTCAGTGTCGGTCTGCGAATGGAATTGATAACCCCGCGCTTGTAATTGTTCACGCAGCATTTGGTGGTTTTCAATAATGCCATTGTGTACCACGGCAATGCGCTCGCCAGACATATGTGGATGGGCGTTCGCCTCACTGGGTTCGCCATGGGTGGCCCAACGTGTATGCGCGATGCCGGTACCACCGGTAGGATTGGTCTCGGTCACCGCGTCTGACAATGCAGCCACTTTACCCAGCCGGCGCACACGAGTGAGCTGCCCGGTTGCCGAATCGGTGATCGCGACCCCAGCCGAGTCGTAACCGCGATATTCAAGGCGACGCAGCCCCTCTACTAAAATCTCGGCGACATCACGCTGAGCGACCGCCCCTACAATTCCACACATAGTCTTTCCTTACTGGTCTTATTACTGGTCAGCACAGATCACATCTGTGCCGGTTTGTTCTATGGCGTGTTTAAGATCATCATCCAGCAAACTGTCGGTGATCAGGGTGTCGATGCTCGACCACGCAAGCTCTAGGTTGGGGATCCGACGCCCGATTTTCTCCGACTCAATCATCACCACCACCTCACGCGCGACCTCCGCCATCACCCGCGTCAGACCCGTCATCTCGTTAAAAGTCGTCGTCCCACGTGCCACATCAATGCCATCGGCACCGACAAAAAGCTGGTCAAAGTCGTAGGCACGTAAGGTTTGTTCGGCCACTTGGCCTTGAAACGATTCAGAATGGGTATCCCAGGTGCCGCCGGTCATCAGCAGAGTTGGTTCGTGCTCGAGTTCACGAATGGCATTGGCCACCTGTAGCGAGTTGGTCATCACCACCAAGCCACGTTTCTTATCCAGCAAAGGGATCAAAGCGGCCGTCGTGGTACCACTGTCTACCACAACCCGGTTATGGTCACGAATGCGCGCCGCGGCCGCATCGGCAATACTTTGCTTTTTTTTCGATACCTTGACCGCATGCTCCGACACCATTTCTTGTGGCACGGGTACCGCTCCACCGTAACGGCGCAGCAATAGGCCATTTTTCTCCAGCTCCGCGAGATCTTTGCGGATAGTCACCTCTGAGGTTTCAAAACGTTGCGAGAGCGCGTCGACACTCACTTGGCCTTGCTCGGTGAGCAAAGTAACGATGGTATGGCGCCGTTGCTGAGTATTTCGTTTCGACATATAACAACCAAGTTTCGATTCGAAACTTATGGTAGAGCAAACAAAACAAAGATCAAGATAATGAGGGAAAAAGTGTGGCAAAACAGAGAAGAGGATGATTCAGCGTAGAGCAATAACGAAAAAAGCCCACCAGCGAATGCTGATGGGCTTAATATGGTGCGGAAGGAGAGACTTGAACTCTCACACCTTGCGGCGCCAG
>NZ_PXUD01000110.1:0-2780 GCF_003390965.1 Salinivibrio sp. HTSP | reverse complement strand
TGTCAGGCTGCAGACGAGAGTGTTGCACTTCGCGGTTGAATCCGCGACTTTTTAGGGCGATACCACTGGTATTTGCTAACTCATAAGCATATGCGCTATTAATTTGTTCTACAGCGTTAAAAAAGTAGTGCCTGAGTTTTTTGCTTTGGTCATCTGAGCTGTCGTATCTATCTATAGACTCTACTATTTTTTGCAAAGCAAGATATGCCTCAGAAGACAGTTGCTTCAATATTTCTTCAAGCTCTTCATTTACTTCTGAAACAATGGCAACATACTCTTTTGAAACATCATTTAACGCCACCCTTTCAGCCAACTTGAAGTGTCGATCTGATATTTTCTCAATCTGTCTACTTGTCGAGTCTGCTGAACGTACAGAATGTCTATATGCTAAAATAGCAATGACTACGCTAACTACAGAAATCCCATCAGAAATACTCAAATAAAAAATCCCCTTTTATGTCAAAACTCAATTGAAATATAACGCCAAGCTGAGGGGCTTGCCGGAGCGGCGTGAGGCTTTTGGCATTCGCCACAAACGAAAACCGCGGAGGGCAAGTCCCTCTCAAGCTAATTGTTATGTGCTTTGTGAACTCTGTAATTTAAACATTCCCTTTGTATTTCGGTCAGTAAAATAGTTACCTTCCAAAATAGATAAATCTACGGGATCAAATTTTAAAATAGCTGCGCCCGTATGCGGCTTTGAGGAATTCCCACCGTTATTCTTAGGCAAATTTCTATATACATAGTAGATTTGGGGCCTGCCTGATTCTGGATCTTTCTTTGGCTTAACGATTAGTGTCTCTGACTCTGACTCATCTGTTAAGAATTCCATGCTAATTTTTAAGAAATCTTGCTTAATATGGGCCTTGCCTTCCTTAACCCCTTCTTTATCTCCCCACTGCCAGTGTATCTCTACATTCCACACGCCATTTATGTCGGGAAACACCCACTTATTCAAGACTGGGATTACTTTCCATATCCAACGCCAACCAAACGTTAATAAAGCCAGAATAATCAGTTCATAAATAGCTGCATATCTAAAAGCCTGAACTATGTTGTTTTGTAAATCTCCGCCTGAGAGGAAAAAAACCAGCGATAACATGACGGCGTATATGATGCAAAGAATTGAAACAACTTTAGTGATGGGTAACAAACTAATCATGTTTCATTATCTCTATTTCTCTACCATTTTCGAAAAACTGAATTCCGTAACTATTCCCCACTACAGCGCTAAACAAGACTTGCGGTAGAGCCGAACCAATTTTTGCGACCAAGTATCTTGTTCCATAGCCTAATTCAGGATTAAGTTTCACATCCTTTATTGGGGTAGGAAAAAAGTATTGACTATTGTGAATAAGTTCTAATCTATTAGAAAGTACATGAAAACCGTCATGGAGCGGGTTTTCTATCACAGATAGCCTTCTTAAGCTTTCTGACAAGTCACTTTCTGAAGCATTGAATTTTGCATTATAAATTGGGCTGATAGGTAGCGCTTCAATTTCTTTACTTACAACGATACCTAATCCGGCAAAGTTCTTACCAGAATTATCGTAGATATCTCTCAGTATTTGATATAGCTCTTCTTTCAAAATACTACTCTTTAGTTTTCGCCACATAACGCCTGCATCAAAGGAGCAGAGCCAATTTTGGTAAAGTGCGCGTCGCGCACCAAAATTGGCGGCGCGTATTTGGCTTCCTGTGCATGCACTTGTTATGCATTACAATTTTCACAAACAGCATCAAGCTTCCTAATCACACCTGACCATGGTTTCCTGTGAAATCTCGTCTCTTTTAACGAGCCAGTAAAGCTTTTCAACTCATAATCTAGCGCATCAAGAAACTTCGTTGCGTTAATGACCCGCTCACTACTAGAGAACAATGGCCCCTTCCTCCTAATTTTCCACCCGCCATATGTTTCACCTTGATGCAAAATACCGCAACGAACATTTTTATAAAAATCAGCCCCGTATCCCGTAAGTACGTCAAGCTTACTAGATGAGCTAAAGAATTCCTCGAAAACGTCTACTCCAGGTTGGCCTGTTCTCTTTCTTCCTCGCTGAAAGCAGTATAGTGATTCGATCATCAAACAGGCAGACGCCATCATACTAAAACCATGCTTGAACTGGTGATTTTTAAAGGGCTCTACATATCTTTCAGAGAAACGTTCATAAATCATGTCAGCAATAGCTTCCTTGTCCTTACTATCTCTGAGCTTTCGGTACCTTTCTACCGTGACAGACGTTGATAATTTAGTTTTCTCCATAATCACTTCTATGTTTTTTTAGAAACCCAGGATCGATTTTGCATAACATTGTATTAGTGCGCGTGCTCGATTTGTCAAAACCGTTATACGCATCTTTTATCGCCTAAGCTACTGTTATTAATATAATTTTAACGATTGAAGCAATCAACTCGTCTGCGAAAGTGTGCATACTTTCATCTCGGCTCAGGAATTCACACTCACCCCAACGATCAAAACTGATCCATAACGCGTTACCAAGCAGGAGCGTGGGAACGAGGTGGGATATCACAAGCCCAATGGATTTGCTTTAACCTCCACGCTACCGCCCTCTGGTTCGCGGCGTCCAAAAGGCCTTACAGAGCGATTTTTGCGCGCTAGGTTATCAGATGCTGGGCAGTGTGTTTAGACAAAGGGGTCTAAAATGTTGGCGTGGTCAGGGTTTGGGGATTTGTGGGGGCATAAATGCAAAAAACCGCTGACTGAGCAGCGGCTTTTCGGTATGTGGCGGAGAGATAGGGATTTGAACCCTAGAAGGGCT
>NZ_PXUD01000021.1:0-6381 GCF_003390965.1 Salinivibrio sp. HTSP | reverse complement strand
TGAACCGCCTAAAACAAAGCGGCGAACCGGCCATTGTGGTCGCCGCCTCCGGCATGTGCCAAGGCGGACGGATTATGAACTACCTTGCCGCCTTGCTGGAAGACAAACGCACCGATGTGGTTTTTGCCGGTTACCAAGCCCAACACACCCTCGGCCGTGACATTCAGCAAGGCAACAAACAAGTTTGGATAGACAACACGCCAGTCACCGTCAACGCCCAAATCCACACAATCTCTGGTTACTCCGCCCACGCCGATCAAAACGACCTGGTTAAATTCGTACAAGGCATCCAACCGCCGCCAAAACAAATCCACTTGATTCACGGCGAACCGGACAGCCAACGGGAACTAGCTGCTCTTCTCGGTAATCCGTAAGCGACCCGATGCTGCCTTTCCTAGTTTCTAGCCTCTAGTTTCTAGAAGCGAAGCGTCTCGTCTCTTTCCGTGCTCCGTAAGCGAAGCGCTCCGTATTCCCATTCCCGAATACAGATGACGGAATACAGAGTACAGAAAGAGCAAGAGCCCCAATGCAAGCACGAGGCTGCTTTTTCTAGTCTCTAGTTTCTAGAAGCGAAGCGTCTCGTCTCTTTCCGTACTCCGTAAGCGAAGCGCTCCGTATTCCCATTCCCGAAGACCGATGACGGAATACAGAGTACAGAAAGAGCATAATCCCCAATGCGCGCACGGTTTGCTCTTTCCCGTAAATTGTTGCCTAAAAACCCACCACACCGCTTGCTTAATGTCGACTTTTTGGCGCTAGGCCTTTTGCCTACAAAAATTAGCAGGTAAACTCATAGCCCATTAAATTTACCGGCTGTGCGCCTTGCGCGGCCAGATACAATCTAGCTATGCGCACAGGGGGAGCGACACCTCATGGCGGTAGCGTGGGCGATTGCTGAACAAAATTTGCTCATAGTAGATGACAACTGTTTTGGATAACACAATAGTGACGCCGAACCAAAGCTGTAACATCTTACCATATTGGAAGTGTTTTAAGCGCTGGATGGCTGCTGGGAGATAAAGCATTGGGTATAGCAATAGACAAAAAAATCCGTATTGCCGTTGTTGGCTGTGGCCGGATTTCGAAAAACCATTTTGGCTCGATTGAGCAGTTAAGCGATGAATACGAGCTAGTGGCAATATGTGACAATAACCCGAGTGTTCTCGCTGAGCACCAAGAAAAATATCAAGTGCCCGGTTACTTGTCATTTGATGAACTGCTTGAAAAGGAAACCCTGGATCTTGTTACGCTATGCACGCCATCGGGTATTCATGCAGCGCACACTATTAAGGCTGCAAAAGCAGGCATCAATGTAGTAACAGAAAAGCCTATGGCTACCAAGTGGGAAGACGGCTTGGCCATGACAAAAGCCTGCGAAGAGGCAGGTGTGCAGCTTTTTGTGGTGAAGCAAAACCGCCGTAATTCGACGTTGCAGCTACTAAAACGTGCAATTGATGAAAAGCGGTTTGGGGCCATTAATATGGTGCACCTCAACGTCTTTTGGACACGCCCGCAAGAATACTATGATCGCGCAAAATGGTCAGGCACCTGGCATATGGATGGCGGCGCTTTTATGAACCAAGCGACGCATTATGTTGACTTGTTGCATTGGTTAGTCGGCTCGGTTGAAGAAGTGCATGCAATGCTCTCAACCCATCGAGACATCGAAGTCGAAGACACCGGCGTGGTAAATATCAAATGGCGTAATGGCGCGCTGGGCTCAATGGCCGTAACCATGTGCACCTATCCTAAAAATTTAGAAGGCTCAATCACGATATTGGGCGAAAAAGGCACGGTACGCATTGGCGGTGTTGCAATTAACGACATTCAAGAATGGCAGTTTGAAGAAGCCAAAGACTACGATGCCGAGATTGAGCAAGCGAATTATCAGACTAGCTCTGTATACGGGTTTGGTCATCCACCGTATTTTCAAAATGTCGCTGATACCTTAAAAGGCCGCGCCGAAGCAGAAACCGATGGCCGTGAGGGCCTTAAATCGCTTGAGCTATTGACTGCCATTTATCGCTCTGGCCGTGATAAGTCGACCGTTGGCCTACCACTGAATTTATAATAGTAACAAGGTTAAAGAAATGAACCTACAAGATGTGAAGTTTGGCATCCTTGGGCTAGGATATGTTGGTTTGCCATTGGCCGTTGAATTCGGAAAGTGCTTCCCAACCGTTGGCTACGATGTAAAAGAAGATCGCGTAAAAGAGCTGTTGGCCGGACATGATTCGACCAAAGAATGTACCGATGAGGAGTTGGCGCAAGCTAAATCCCTCACTTATACGAGCCAGCTAACAGATATCGCCAGCTGCAACTTTTATATCGTCACTGTCCCAACGCCCATAACAGAAGAGAAAACCCCGGATCTCACCCCGCTAAAAAAAGCCTCGCAAGCGTTAGCGAATGTGATCAGCAAAGGTGATACCGTCGTCTTTGAATCGACGGTTTACCCTGGGGCCACAGAAGAAGTCTGTATCCCAATCATTGAGAAACACTCAGGACTGGTGTTCAATCAGGACTTTTTTGCAGGTTACAGCCCTGAACGGATCAATCCAGGTGACAAAGTGAATCGTCTGCCGACGATTGTTAAGATCACTTCAGGCTCCACACCTGAAGTCGCTGAGTTTATCGATACGGTATATCGTCAAATTATTACCGCCGGCACTCACAAAGCCTCTTCGATAAAAGTGGCTGAAGCCGCCAAAGTGATTGAAAACACCCAGCGTGATTTGAATATTGCGGTGATCAATGAGTTTGCCAAGATTTTTAACAAACTGCATATCGATACTGAAGAAGTATTAAAAGCGGCAGGCACTAAGTGGAACTTCCTTCCGTTCAAGCCGGGCCTAGTTGGCGGCCATTGTATCAGTGTTGATCCTTACTATTTGACGTACAAAGCGCAAGAAACGGGCTATCGGCCAGAGGTGATTCTTGCGGGGCGTCGGATTAACGATGGCATGGGCGAATATGTCGCTACCCAGTTAGTTAAGGCCTTGTCGCGTCGTAAAATCCATATTGATGAAGCGCGCGTGTTAGTCATGGGGATCACCTTTAAGGGCGATTGTCCTGACGTGCGAAATACCAAGATTGTCGACATCATCAGTGAGCTCAAAGACTTCAATATGGGCGTGGATGTCTACGACAGCTGGGCCAATCCAACCGAGGTAAAAGACGAGTACGGCATTGAGCTTATCAGCCATCTATCCCCAGGTACCTATGACGCGATTATTTTGGCTGTTGATCACTCTGAGATGAAGCTCATGGGTGAAGCGGAATTACGCGCTTTAGGGAAACCTGATCATGTGCTTTATGATGTGAAGCATGTGCTACCGCTTGGCGACTCAGACTTACGCCTTTAACCCCTAATCAGTGAGACGCCAATTAAGGCAGATAAAACCATGGATTATTTTAAGCATGAAAGCGCCATTGTTGATGAAGGAGCGCAAATCGGAAGTGGCTCGCGCGTGTGGCATTTTGTTCACGTTTGCAGTGGCGCCAAGATAGGTCAAGGCGTCTCACTGGGTCAAAATGTCTTTGTTGGCAACAAGGTCACCATTGCCGACAACTGCAAAGTACAAAACAATGTCTCTGTCTATGACAACGTGCATTTAGAAGAGGGTGTGTTTTGTGGTCCGAGCATGGTGTTCACCAATGTCTATAACCCACGCTCTCTTATTGAGCGCAAAGATGAATACAAAGATACCTGGGTAAGAAAAGGCGCCACACTGGGCGCGAACTGCACCATTGTGTGTGGTGTGAACGTGGGTAAATTTGCGTTTATTGGCGCTGGTGCAGTGATCAATAAAGACGTGCCAGCTTATGCCTTAATGGTGGGTGTGCCCGCTAAGCAAATCGGTTGGATGAGTGAATACGGTGAGCAGCTCGATTTGCCGCTGACTGGCAATGCACAAACTACCTGCCCTCATACGGGTGACATTTACCAACTGACTGACTCAATGCTAGAGAAAATTTAATCATGCAATTTATTGATTTAGCCGCGCAGCAGGCACAAATAAAAGACAAAATTGATACTGCGATTCAAACTGTATTATCACATGGCAAATACATTCTTGGCCCAGAAGTGGCGGAGCTAGAAAAAAAACTGACTGAGTTTTGTGGCGCACAGCACTGCATTAGCGTGGCCAATGGCACCGATGCACTGCAAATTGCGCTTATGGCGCTTGAAATAGGTCCAGGCGATGAAGTGATTATTCCAGGGTTCACCTACATTGCCACGGCAGAGACAGTCGCATTATTGGGTGCAAAACCTATCTACGTTGACATTGACGAGCGCACCTACAACATCAATCCAGAAGCGATTGAGCCTGCGATCACCAGCAAGACGAAAGCGATTATGGCAGTGTCGCTTTATGGACAATGTGCGGATTATGATGCGATCAATGCTGTTGCTGCAAAACATGATATCCCGGTGATTGAAGACGCAGCACAAAGCTTTGGCGCCAGTTATAAAGACAAACGCTCATGTAACTTAACCACCATTGCTTGTACTAGCTTCTTCCCAAGTAAGCCGCTTGGGTGTTATGGCGATGGCGGCGCGATTTTCACCAATGACGATAAGCTAGCCCTTGTCATGCGCCAAATCGCACGCCATGGCCAAGATCGCCGTTATCACCATATTCGAGTAGGCGTAAACAGTCGCCTAGACACACTACAAGCAGCCATCCTACTGCCAAAGCTTGAGATCTTTGCCAATGAGATTGAGTTAAGAAATCAAGTTGCCAGCCGCTACAATCAGTTACTCAGCGACGCCGGCATTCAAACTACGCCTTATGTGGAAGCGCATAATATCTCCACTTGGGCACAATACACCATTCGTGTTGAAAACCGAGAAGCAGTGCAAGCCAAACTCAAAGAGGCAGGTATTCCGACTGCCGTTCACTATCCAACTCCACTGAATAAACAACCCGCGGTCGCTGATCATCATGTTCAATTACCCGTGGGAGATAAAGTGGCCGAGCAGGTGATAAGCTTGCCGATGCATCCTTATCTAACTGAGCAAGACCAGCTGGACGTCATTCAGGCATTACAACTGTGATAGCTAAACTAAAAAAAATACTGCCTCAAAATGCGTTTGCTCGTGGGGTTAGTGTTCTCGTAGGAGGAACAGCAGGTGCACAGGCACTTATGGTGTTTGCTTCACCGCTGTTAACAAGACTATATACACCAGAAGATTTTGGTTTGCTGGCTGTTTACAGTGGCCTATTGGCACTCTTTGCCGTGGTGGCGAGTCTGCGTTATGAGCTCGCGATTCCCTTACCTGAAACCAACACCGAAGCAGCCAATGTGTTGGTACTCAGCTTGCTTGTGGTGCTGTTGATGACAAGTATCTCTGGCGTTATGGTGTTAATAGCTGGTGAACATATTGCGGCAGCCCTTAATGCACCTAAATTGACCAACTATTTCTGGTTATTACCTATTGGCATATTTTTATCCGGAATTTACAAGGTATTTAATTACTGGGCAGTGCGCACCAAATCCTTTGGTGAAATTGCCAGAACACGAATAAGCCAGACACTGGCAACACTGGCTGTTCAACTTTTTGGCTTTAAACTAGGTAGTATCGCACTCTTATTCGGTCAGGCAGGCGGGCAGGGGGTTGGCAGCCTTCGCTTAGCCCGTTCAGCAATCAAGCATAAAGAATTTAGTAGTTGGACGTGGTCAGGAGTTCAGCAGGCTGCAAAACGATATAAGCAATTCCCAATCTTTTCTACTTGGTCGGGTCTGTTTAATACGGCAGGTGCTCAGCTCCCTCCCTTGATGTTTGCAGCATTTTTTAGTGCCGGTGCAGCGGGGTTATACGCTTTAGCGAATCGAATTCTTAAACTGCCAATAACAGTCATTGGTGGTGCAATTAGTAAAGTATATTTTTCAGATTTAGTGGAAGCTAGAACTAATGGTCAACTACCACAAAAAATTGAACAAGGTGCAGCTGGATTAATTAAGCTGTCTTTTCCAGCTGGCTTTATGTTTATGTTGTTTGCTCCAGATCTCTTTTTGTTGGTTTTTGGTACTGAGTGGAAAGTGGCTGGGGACGTTGCAAGGTGGATGGTTCCGTCGATTCTATTACAGTTTATAAGCTCTCCATTAAGTGTGGTATATTTTGTTTTAGAAAAAGAGAAAATTGGTCTTATTTTCCAAATTGGAATGTTAGTAGCAAGAGCGCTCTCGTTGATATATGGATATTACTACCTTGATTTTATTGATACGACGATTGTTTTTTCCTTTGTAAGTGCTGCATGTTATTTTTTTTACAGTGTCTCAGTTTTTTGTATGAGCGGGGCAGGCCTTCATTTTTTAATATTTGAATTATTTTTGGAGTTTCTGAAGGGACTGCTGATGTTAGCAATGATCATT
>NZ_PXUD01000020.1:0-3547 GCF_003390965.1 Salinivibrio sp. HTSP | reverse complement strand
GTCTAGAGCACAAAATCAGAGAGCAACTTAACAAGACAGAAGCGTTCTTCCCAAGCATGGTGAAGAACAAAAGTAAGCGGCCATTTCTCCCCACATTCAGATAACCACGATGACCTGATATTGATATAGCTCCTTCACTATCGGAGCGATATCATGACACGCGAAGACAAAATGAAACTCTGGCAGGAGCGCCTGCAGCATCAAAAAGACAGCCAACTCACCATCGCCGCCTGGTGCGAACTGCATCAAATTGCCCAGTCGCAGTTCTATTACTGGCAGAAAAAGCTCACAACATCATCCACCGAGCCCGAGAGCGTCATTGTTCCCGTGTCAATGTCTTCATCGCCGATGACGTTGGTGGTCGAAACACCCAGTGGCTACCGGGTCTCCGTCCATGACGCCTCGGCCATCGCGCTGTTACCGCAAGTGATGAAGTGCCTGCCATGATCCCGACACCAAGTGGCAATGTGTACCTGGCCACCGGGAGCACCGACATGCGCAAATCCATCAACACGCTAGGCTTATTGGTGGAAGACGTACTGTCGCTCGATCCGGTCGGGCCCCATTGGTTCGTGTTCTGCAACCGCCGCCGGGACAAGCTGAAAATCCTACAGTGGGACACCAACGGCTTCTGGCTCCATTATCGCCGACTGGAAAGCGGCACGTTCAAATGGCCGATGCACCCGAAAGATACGGTCGCGATGGAAATCACGGCCAGGCAACTGCGCTGGCTGCTGGACGGGCTGAACTGGCAGAATGCCGTGGCACACCAAGCGATAAACGGGCTTAAAATATCATAAAAAAGTGCCAGTAAAAATGACAGAAGCGACTGTTTTTACTATACTTTCTTTATGCAAAAGGAACTTGAAAAGCCCTCGGGCATCACCCCGGAAATCCAGACCTACATCGACGGCCTGGTTCAAAATATCAGCCAACAATACGAAGCTCGCATTGCTGCAATGTGGGAGCAGTTCCGGCTAGCCCAGGCCAAAAAGTACCTGCCGCAAAGTGAGAAGTTCCCCGCTCAAGGCTGCTTGTTCAACGAAGCGGAAACCCTGGTCGACACCGGACCATCCGATGACGAGCCGGAAGTGGAAACCGTTACCTACACCCGCAAACGGGGCCGCAAGCCCATCAACCCGGACTTGCCCCGTGAGGTGATAGAATACGATTTAGCTGACGATGAAAAGACCTGCCCCTGCTGCTAGGGTCAGCTGCACGCCGTGGGTGTTGAATCGTCCGAGCAGCTCGAAATTATCCCTAAGCAAGTTAAAGTACTGCGCCACGAGCGCAAAAAATACGCTTGCCGCCACTGCGAAAACCACGGCGAAGGCAGCAAAGTCATCACCGCTGCCATGCCCCGCCAGCCGCTGCCCGGCAGTATCGCCACTGCCGGGACCCTGGCCACCGTTGCGGTGAGCAAGTATGCCGACGGCCTACCGTTATACCGCATCGAAAAAGAGCTGGCCAGGGTCGGCGTCGAGCTCCAGCGTACTACTCTGGCAAGCTGGATGATTAAAACGGCTGAGCGGCTGTCGCCGCTGTACCTCGCTATGCAGGAAAGCTTGCTCGGAGAGTCGGTTATCCACGGTGACGAAACGACGCTTCAGGTGCTGAAGGAGCCAGGCAAGACAGCCCAGAGCCAATCCTATCTCTGGGCCTACACCAGCCCGGCGCAAAGCACGACGCCGGTGGTGCTGTTCGACTACCAACCAGGCCGGGGGCACACTTACCCCAAGGCCTTCCTCAATGGTTACCAGGGCACGGTCATGACCGACGGCTACTCAGCCTGGCGGATGCTAGAAAACGTGACCCACCTCGGATGCTGGGCGCATGCTCGGCGCAAGTTCAAAGATGCCCTCGACCTGAGCCCGAAGAAGGGAGGACAGGCCAAACAGGCCTTGAGTTATATCCAGAAGTTGTATGCCGTGGAGAAAAAGGCAAAATCCTTGTCGCCAGCAGACAGGCATGCGATGAGGCAGCAAGACAGCATTCCGATTTTGAACGCCTTCCATAAGTGGCTGGATAAAGCCGCCGCCAGACTGTTACCGAACAGCCCGATGGGAAAAGCGGTCAGCTATACGCTGAAACAATGGCGTTACCTAGAGAAGTATGTCGAAGACGGCGGCTATCCGATAGACAACAATCAGGTCGAGCGGGAAATCCGCCCGGTGGCGACCGGGCGGAAGGCTTGGCTGTTCGCGGACACCCAAAGCGGGGCGAATGCCAGCGCCGTCTGGTTCAGTATCATGCTGACCTGTCGTGCCAACGGTGTGGAGCCCTCGTGACAATTGCGAAATCATGCTGACTTTGAGGCACTAGCAGAGAGGAATGTGATTTTTGATGACGAGTCACGTTTAACCTCCTGATAGTAGTGAGAGATAGTTTAACCGAGCATTAATATCAGAAACCAACTTGTATAGCCACCATTGAATGACCTAGCCACTCGATGCGTGATGGGCGTCACGTAATTTATTAGATAATTAGGTGCGGAATGACGGCTATAACAAAGCGCCCATTCAATCACCAGGCGGGTAGAAATACCCGCTTACCTTTATCCGGACTTCCAGAGCGAAGTATTTTTTTGGGAGCGGGCATCGCAGGCCTGGTTTTTTGGTTGGAAGGATGGAAAGCCGATACTGTCGGACCCAGCCACTCCATCTCGCATTGGCATAGCCGAGGCTCTTGATCAGCTAGAGGAACAAGGCATTCGCACCTTTGAAATAAAAATGCATTACTGTGGGCCATTTGATGATGAAATCAGCTTGCATCAGGCTGGGAAGACTTGCAAGCTGATACGCCAGCTTATATTAGCACTATAATCTATAGCAGCTATTATAATTAGTTATGCCCACTTCTTACTAACCGAACATTTCCTGTATATTTTCTACCGCCAAGGCTTGTAGAGCCTCGCATAAAAACGCTTTCATTTTCATCAAATAGAACAGAGTAAGCATTAGCAGGTAATGTCGTAGAAGACCAATAGCTATAACCCGAATGATTTATAAAATGACTATTATCAATAGTCGGAGTGTCTTCCAGCGTTCGTGATTTTCCAATAATGCAACCGATACCTTCCTCATCTAGGCTCATATTTTGATCGTATTGAATCCGCTTGCCATTCGAGCAATAAATTAATGTTTGCAGTTCTTTGATAGTGGGCAGCCGCCAATTATTGAAATTACCTAGAGCACTGGACTTAGCAATTTCACCGGCCTGCTGCCAGGTAACCTCAAGCGCCTCCCCAGAGCAAGTTTGACCATCCCAGCTTTGCCCATGAGCACAACGCGACCACATCAGGTTATTGTCCCGGTCAATAACTACATCTCCTTTTGATACATAGTCACGCTTAGTTGAGCTGTCGATTAAAAGAGGTTCTCTTGGTCCATAATTGTTTACATTTTTGAGCGCTTCGTCAAAATCGTTCACTCCTGTTATCGAGCCAGACGAAGAGCTTTTAGGCAGTCCTGCAGAGTGATGCTCACCCGATCCACTTACCGATGGCGTTGTTTCCTAAATCATTGAACTTGTCGTCCGAGCCGCGATC
>NZ_PXUD01000019.1:0-6885 GCF_003390965.1 Salinivibrio sp. HTSP | reverse complement strand
TGGATCACACTATTTTAATTCATTAATTCGCTGCGGAATGACGGTTAATTCATCGCCGTCGGAAAAAATAGTTTTCTTTTCCAAGTATGCACTAATGCTCCTTAGCGCAGGTCAATACATGTCGATATTTTTTTACGGTGGTAAGGTAAAAGGCGGTTACGATGCCGGAGACATACTCTTTTTCAACGATACGATAGTAGACGCTCTCCAGCTGCCTGGCTACATACAATTTTTTGCCTTAGCAGTTGCTCTTTACCTCTGTGTATTTTGTCATCCAAAGCACAGGAAAGACACGTAGGATGCGGGATAACGTGTTGCCTAGACCATTCATGATCGGTTTCCGCGTACTCTGTGTGTCCCCTTCCCACGCTTTCCCGCTTCACGCCAACACTTGCCTGTCTGCACAAATTGGCAGTTTAGTGACAAATTTGTTGCTAATATAACTTGACGGGTTTTCACTCTATGGTTTAACTCTTAAATAGAGGCGAAACAAAATCTTATCCAGTGAGCAGGCCGAACGGGCTCACTGAGCAACAGCCGCACCAGACAGTAGAGTCGCCTGGATAAGACCGCGCAACACTCGCGCTTCCTCCGTTTGTTCGATAAGAAGACCGAAAAACGGCACCTTTCTGTACCGGTAATCATACTTGATCCAAGTTTGATTACCGGTCAGTAGTACGTTTATCAGCGCCACAGTCGTGGTATTGAACAGGAGTCACGCGTATGAGCGACGTTGTATTGAAGTTCTCTCACGAAGAATACAGCGCCCGTTTAGCCAAGGTTCGCTATGCCATGGAAGAACATGAAATCGACACCTTGTTGGTGCACGACCCCTCCAACATGGCGTGGCTTACCGGTTACGATGGCTGGTCTTTCTATGTGCCTCAGTGCGTAGTGATTGGCGCAACGGGTGACCCTTTGTGGTTCGGTCGTATCCAAGACGCCAACGGTGCGCTGCGTACTGTCTACATGAGCGCTGAGTGCATCACCTACTATCCTGACCATTACGTGATGAATCCACCGCTCCACCCCATGGAGTACCTTTGCAATTACGTCCTGGCAGAGCGTTATTGGGATCGTGGCCGCATCGGCGTTGAGAAAGACAACTACTATTTCAGTGCCACCGCCTTTGAGTCGCTCAAAGAAAATCTACCGATGGCAACGCTGGTCGATACGACTGGGCTGGTTAACTGGTGTCGCGCGGTCAAATCCGATCAAGAACTCACCTACATGCATACGGCCGCCCGCATCGTGGAGAACATGCACCGCGTCGCCTTTGAGATGATCGAGCCCGGCTTACCCAAGCACCTACTGGTGGCCGAAATCAATAAACACGCGGTGGTCGGCCACGATGGTCACTTTGGGGATTATGCCGCGATCGTGCCGATGTTACCTTCGGGCGGTGATGCGGCAGCGCCTCACTTAACGTGGGATGATCGTCCGTTTAAACGGGGAGAAGGGACCTTTTTCGAAATCGCCGGGGTGCATCGCCGCTATCACTGCCCACTCTCTCGCACTATCTTCTTAGGAGAGCCGGGCTATGAATTCTTGCGTGCTGATGAGGCTTTACAGGCCGGTCTCGAAGCAGGTCTCGCGGTCGCCAAGCCTGGCAACACATGCGGAGACATTGCCAACGCCCTCAACGATGCCTTGTTACGCTATGGGTTTGATCGAGAAGGCGCGCGCTGTGGCTATCCGATAGGATTAAGCTATCCACCCGATTGGGGCGAGCGCACCATGAGCTTGCGCCCAAGCGATCAGACGATGCTGCGTGAGGGAATGACCTTTCACTTTATGCCAGGGCTGTGGATGAAAGACTGGGGCATCGAAACCACAGAAAGCATTGTGATCACCCGCGATGGTGCGCAAACTTTGTGCGACCTGCCGCGCCAGTTGTTTGTCAAACATTAGCTTGGTATAACGAGTCAGAAACGGAGTACCCTACTTGTGCCCTTTTCTGTTCAGCCTGATTATTGTTTTTAGCTACACTCATAAGGTGATGATTTAAAGATTAAACTTTACCCGTTTCCGCCGGATTGAGCGTCACAACAGATCACAAGGAGAGGTTATGGAACCCACCGCAATTGAAGCCACCGTCGATTTTCATGCCGATGGTGTACAGCATGGCTTTCTTAAACTGCCTCATTCACACGACCAATCCGCTTGGGGCTGTGTCACCATTCCAATCACTGTGATTAAAAACGGCGAGGGAAAAACGGCTCTACTCACAGGCGGCAACCATGGGGATGAATACGAGGGCATTACTGCATTACTCAATACCTGCCACCAACTGATGCCCAGTGATATCAAAGGCCGAGTGATTATATTGCCGATGATGAACGCGCCCGCAGTAACCGCAGGCACGCGTACCTCGCCTTGGGATCAAGGCAACATGAACCGCGCTTTTCCTGGTTCACCAACCGGCAGTGTTACCGAACAAATTGCCGATTACTTCACCCGATATTTGATCCCGCAGTGCGATACGGCTTTAGACATTCACTCAGGCGGTAAAACCTTAGATCTTATTCCCTATGCGGCTTCACACCGCTTGGAGAACCTTCAACAAGCCGACGCCTGTGCCGAAGGGGCTCGCCTGTTTGGTGCCCCCTATCAAGTACAAACCACTGAAATGGATGCCACCAGCATGTACGACACGGCGGTAGAGCAACAAGGGAAAGTATTTGTCACCACCGAACTGGGTGGCGGTGGCACCAGCACCCCTGAATCGATCGCGATTACCCAACGTGGTATTCACAACTTTTTAGTGTTTTCGGGCATTCTACAAGACGATTATCGCCACCCCTCGGTCGCGCCCGTCAAACTCGAGTTACCCGATAAACACTGCTATGTACAAAGCGAACACGCGGGTATTATTGAGTTCTGTGTGCACTTGGGCGAGACCATCAAAAAAGGCGATTTGATTGGTAAAGTGCATAACATCGAGCGTACTGGCACCGAGCCCGTTCCCTACTATGCCGAACGCGACGGTATTTTACTGGCCAAACGTCACTTGGGACGGATTTACATCGGCGATACCTTTGCGGTGATTGCCGAGCCTGTTTAACGGAGGGGCCATGAAGCTGGATAAATTCGATATCAAAATCTTGCAGATCCTGCAGCAAGATGGCCGCATCACCAAATCTCACCTCGCACAGGCGATCAACCTGTCTGTGAGCCCTTGTTGGGAGCGGGTAAAACGGCTCGAGCAAGCGGGGATCATCGAGGGCTATAGCGCCCGTATCAACCCGGATGCGGTGGTGAAGTTAAATACCGTGTTAGTCGAAATCACTCTCGGCCAGCACGATGTCGACAGCTTTCAACGCTTTGAGCGCGCCATGCAAGCCTGCGACGATGTCAAAGAATGTTGGGCGACAGGCGGTGGGATAGACTATATCGTTCGTCTTGGTGTCACCGACATTGATTATTATCAGCGCCTTATCGACAGCTGGCTAACTGATGACCTTGGCATCAAACAGTACTACACCTACATCGTCACCAAGCAAGTGAAGCGCCCCTCTCTCACCTTACCGCTTGAAACGCCAGACATTGCTGCTAATGGTTAAACCAGACTTATCCTTGCTTGCGCATGCTCAATGACGCTCGCGCATGCGTTGTTAACCTCTGAGCAATACCTGTCACGTTATCACGGGAAATGCCCGTTTCTCTTGTGACCAGAAAATTTTCTACTGCTATTGCGCGGTTTCAGAAAAAATTTCGTTAATCCCGCACCTGAACAAAAAACCTCTTTTTCGTACATTGCATACAGTAACAGTAGGCAAACGCTGATAGGCAGCGTGGCGATTTTCAATCAGGAGGGAGTATGACCGTATTCCAATCACGCGATCTTCACTACTCGGGAAGCGCAGCCAATGCATTGCGCCACGACGTAGCCGGCAAAGCCAGCTCCGACGTGCTTGCCTACCTCGACGATCAGCGTCTTTTTCGTCAGCTCGCCTATTGCAACGGCAAATGGGTCAATGGTGACTCTGATACGCCGGTGCTCAACCCCGCGACGGGCGAAGTGCTTGGTTACACCGCATCACTCAACGCCACGCAAATCAATCAAACCATTGATGACGCCGAAGCCGCTTTCCATTTGTGGCGCGCTGAGTCGGCCGAAACGCGCGCCAAGCTGTTGATGAAATGGCACGACCTCATCATGGAAAACCAACACGATCTCGCGCATCTGATGGTGCTCGAGCAAGGCAAAACACTGCGCGACGCCGAGGGTGAAGTCGAGTATGGCGCGTCGTTTATTCACTGGTTTGCCGAAGAAGCCAAACGCGTGTATGGCGACACCATGCCTAGCCATATTCCCAATGCGCACCTAGCGACATTACGTGAACCTATTGGCGTGGCCGCCTTGATCACCCCATGGAATTTCCCTAATGCGATGATCACCCGTAAAGCGGCAGCGGCTCTCGCGATTGGCTGTAGTGTGATCGTCAAACCCGCAGAAGAGACACCTTTCTCAGCCCTCGCCCTAGCCGAATTGGCCGAACGTGCTGGGATCCCTGCCGGTGTATTTAACGTGGTGATGGGCGACGCCCCCATGGTCTCCACCCAGCTTTGTCAAAGTGACAACGTTAAAGCGCTAAGCTTTACCGGCTCAACACGTGTCGGTCGGTTATTGCTCGAGCAAAGTGCGCAAACCGTGAAAAAATGTGCCATGGAGCTTGGCGGCAATGCGCCCTTCATTGTGCTGCCTGATATGGATATTCAACAAGCGGCGCGCGCGGCCATCGATGCCAAGTTCCAAACATCGGGGCAAGATTGCTTGGCCGCCAACAAAATTTTGGTGCCACGCGACAAACATCAAGCGTTTGTCGATGCCTTCGCCGCGTTGATGGATGAACTTGAAGTGGGCAATGGTTTGCTGCCCAGTACCGATATTGGCCCTCTCATTTCCGCACGGGCAGTGGACAAAGCGCAAGCAATCGTCGATGACGCCATTGCCAAAGGGGCGACCGTGATGGGCGGAAAGCTCAACCCCAACCTCGGTGAAAACTTCTTTGCGCCTACGCTTATCACCAAAGTGACGCCGGATATGTTGGTGTACCAAGAAGAAAACTTTTGCCCGGTAGCGGGCGTGATTGCCTACGACAATCTGGATGAGGCCATTGCGATGGGCAACGATACCGAGTATGGGCTCTCAGCCTATGTCTACGGCAATGATATTCGTGATATTTGGCGCTGTCTGCGCGGCCTTGAAGTCGGCATGGTCAGTGTCAACTCAGTGAAAATGACCGGCCACCCGATTCCCTTTGGTGGCGTCAAACAGTCGGGCTTAGGCCGTGAAGGAAGCCGCTATGGCATCGACGAATTTAGTGAAATCAAATACTACTGTTTAGGTGGCTTGCCCACGGTGAGCGGCAGCTAATTCAGGTTTGCTGACGGATAAGGAGACTGATCATGCGTCCAGAAACAAAAGCCTTGTTGGAAAAAGACAGAAACACCGTATTCCACGCCTCAACGCACTTAAAGCAGTATGCGCATGGAGAGATGCCAGGGCGAGTGATTGAAACAGGTAAAGGCATTCGTATTACTGACTCAGAGGGGATTGAGCTAATTGATGGCTTCGCTGGCCTCTATTGCGTCAACATCGGCTATGGCCGTGAAGAAATGGCCGACGCCATTTATGAGCAAGCGAAAAAGCTCGCGTATTACCACACCTATGTGGGCCACACCAACGAAGCGCTGGTGACGCTGTCGGAGCGCCTGATCAACATGGCTCCCGGCATGAGCAAAGTCTATTACGGCATGTCAGGCAGTGATGCCAATGAGTCACAGCTCAAGATTGTTTGGTACTACAACAATGCGCGTGGCAAGCCTGAGAAAAAGAAAATCATCTCACGGGATCGGGGTTATCACGGCTCCAGTGTCGCATCCGGGTCACTCACGGGGTTACCACTGTTCCATGCGCATTTTGATCTGCCCATTGAGCGCATCAAACACACCATGGCCCCCTACTATTATCGTCGTGAAGACACCGGCATGACCGAGCCTGAATTCGCACAACATTGTGCCGATGAACTGGAGAAAATGATCCTTGCTGAAGGCCCGGATACGGTCGCCGCGATGATTGCTGAACCGGTACTCGGCACGGGTGGCATCGTACCGCCCCCCGAGGGCTACTGGGCGGCGATTCGCAAAGTGCTGGATAAATACGATGTGCTGCTGATCGCCGACGAAGTGGTGTGTGGTTTTGGTCGTATCGGGAGTGATTTTGGCTCGATTTACTATGATATGAAGCCTGATCTGATTACCGTTGCCAAAGGGTTAACCTCTGCCTATCAACCGCTCTCCGGGGTGATGATCGGTCACCGAGTGTGGGATGTTTTGGAAGATGGTACCGATGCATGGGGCGCGATTGGTCATGGTTACACCTACTCTGGCCACCCACTGGGCGCGGCAGCTGCACTGTGTAACCTTGATATCATCGAGCGCGAGAATCTGACTCAGAACGCCGCGACCACGGGTGAATATCTGCAAATGAAAATGAAAGCCGCGTTTGCGGATCACCCATTGATTGGTGACAGCCGAGGTGTCGGTTTGCTCCATGCGCTTGAGTTTTCACCCGATCGTGCCAACCGCAGCCATTTTGACCCCAGCCTGAAAGTTGGGCCACAGGTCGCCGCGGCGTGTATGGAGCAAGGTCTGATCGCGCGTGCCATGCCACATGGCGATATTCTTGGTTTCGCCCCACCCTTGGTAGTCACCCCTAATGAGGTGGATGAAATTGTCGCCAAGGCGCAAGTCGCTGTCGATAAAGTGATGGATAAGCTGGTCACCAGCGGACAATGGCAGCCCAAATAGCGTGATGACTCCTATCCAACAAGCATCGAGTAGGGTGAGGCGTTGCCGCCTCATCCCTCTCACAGAACC
>NZ_PXUD01000109.1:0-4452 GCF_003390965.1 Salinivibrio sp. HTSP | reverse complement strand
TGAAAGAGATCTACACCGCGCTCGCCAAAACCGTGCCAGACGGTAACGGCAATTTCATTGATAACCCAAATGACACGTGGAAAGACGTGAATTCATCACTGCCTAACACCAAAATTGAAGTGCTAGGTCCACCACCAACATCAGGTACACGTGACGCCTTTGTTGAGCTAGCCATGGAAGCGGGCTGTGCCGAATACCCAGAAGTGGCCGCGCTTGAAGACAGCAACGAAGACAAATTTAAAGCGATTTGTCATGGCATGCGTGAAGACGGTGCTTTCATCGAAGCGGGTGAGAACGACAACCTTATCGTACAAAAGCTTGAAGCAAGCCCAGACGCACTTGGCATCTTCGGTTACAGCTTCCTAGAGCAAAACGCAGACAAAGTACAAGGCTCAAAAATCTCGGGTGTTGAACCAACGTTTGACGCGATTGGTAGCGGTGACTACCCCGTATCACGCTCACTGTACTTCTACGTGAAAAAAGCACACGAAGACGTGATTCCAGGTCTGAAAGACTACGTAAGCGCATTCACTGCTGAAGATGCAATCGGCAACATGGGTTACTTGGCTGACCGTGGCCTTATCCCACTCGACAACGGTGAATGGAAACAAGTACGCAGCGCCGCAGTTGACCTAAAACCAAACCTGTAAGCGCAGTGTGAACACGAAAAGGTGGCACACATGAGGTGCCACCTTTGTGCGTGTTCAGGAGGAACAATGACAACACCCATGCTGATGACCGTAATTGCTGTCATTGCAATTTCAGGCTTTTTTATTGCTCGAGCACGCTCAATCAAGCTCGCCGATACGGCTGGCGGATTGAGTAAGCTTCATTCTCGTCCTAATTATTACGGCTCTTATGTCGCGATTCTCGCGGCTATTCCGGCACTGGTTCTCTTATTGTTGTGGCAAGCGGTAGAACCCAACTTGATCCACAGTTTGGTGATGGCACAACTATCTGATTCGTATGTCACGCAGTTCGGCAACGCCGACTTGCTATACAGTCAGATTGGCAACGTCGCTCGTGGCATCACCCAAACTGACGATGCTGTCTTGTTGGCAGCGGCTGACCATTATCAAATGTTGAACCAACTGGGAACGACGTTGCGTTTCACCGCCATGACATCGCTTGCATTAGCGGGGTTGGCCTTTGGCTGGCGCTCTCTGCGATTACGTCTTCGCGCTCGAAATCGCGTGGAAAATGTGATGCAGGCTTTTTTGCTGCTTTGTTCAACACTCGCGATTTTAACCACACTGGGCATTGTGCTCTCGGTGTTGTTTGAGGCGTTGCGCTTTTTCCAAATGATCCCAGTCACTGAATTTATCTTTGGTACTGAGTGGTCACCGCAAATTGCCTTACGTGCAGACCAACAAGCGGCCAGTGGCTCATTTGGTGCGATTCCGCTGTTTACCGGCACCTTGATGATCTCGTTTATCGCCATGTGCATTGCGGCACCAGTCGGATTGATGAGTGCGATCTACTTGGCCGAATATGCATCGCCGCGTATACGGGGTATCGTCAAACCAATTTTGGAGATCCTGGCAGGTATTCCAACCGTGGTTTATGGCTTCTTTGCCGCATTGGTGGCCGCACCCTTTATCCGTGATGTGGCACAAGCGATCGGCTTTAGCAGCGCGTCGTCAGAGAGTGCACTGGCTGCCGGTGCGGTGATGGGGATCATGATTATTCCTTTTGTGTCGTCATTATCAGACGATGTGATCACTGCTGTACCGCAATCGCTACGTGATGGCTCGTATGGACTGGGCGCGACGCCGTCAGAAACGGTTCGCAAGGTTGTTTTACCGGCTGCATTACCCGGCATTGTGGGTGGCTTATTGCTGGCTGTTTCACGTGCAATTGGCGAAACCATGATTGTCGTAATGGCGGCGGGTCTGTCGGCTAACCTAACGGCTAATCCACTTGACTCAGTGACCACAGTGACGGTGCAAATTGTCACGCTTCTTGTGGGTGACCAAGAATTTGATAGTCCAAAAACCTTGGCGGCGTTTGCTTTGGGTCTGACCTTATTTGTTGTGACACTGGCACTTAACGTGATTGCGTTGAACATCGTGAAGAAATACCGGGAACAATATGACTGATAAAATCGAACAACTGGCGCAAGAAAAGCGCGCAAGGGTAAGGGCCAGCTTAGCAAAGCGCCGCGGGAAAGAAGGACGTTTCCGTTTTTACGGTATCGGCTCTATTTTCCTTGCGTTTACCTTCTTGGTTCTATTGCTCGGCTCGATCGTCTCGCAAGGCTACACCGCTTTCTACACCACAGAAATTCGCTTGACCGTTGATTTAAGCGAAGAAAACCTAGGTATTGAAGGCAAGCCATTAAATGATGAGACCCTTAAATACCTGGGCTATCGCTCAGTATTGGCAGATGCCATTTTTGATGCCATGCCCGAGGTGACATCGCGTGGCGACAAACGTGAGCTGTTCCGTTTTCTGTCTAACGGTGCCGAGTACGACTTGCGCGATCGCGTGGCAGCCAATCCTGACTTGGTGGGGCAAGAGGTTGAAATTTGGGCACTCGCGGGCGATAACGTCAATCAGTTTAACAAAGGCAATATCGATGGCAGCTTGCCGGAGTCTTATCGCCAGTTTAAAGATAAACACATTGGTTGGTTCAACCAGCTAAAAGAGGACGATCGTGTTCGCACCGTGTTTAACTCGCGCTTTTTCACCAATGGTGACAGCCGTGATGCTGAGCTTGCCGGGATCTGGGGCGCGACCGTGGGCTCTTTCTATACGCTGCTGGTGACACTGGCATTAAGCTTCCCCATTGGGGTGGCGGCCGCGATTTACTTAGAAGAGTTCGCACCACGTAATCGCATTACTGAGATTATTGAAATTAACATCAATAACTTGGCAGCGGTACCGTCGATCGTGTTTGGTTTGCTGGGCTTAGCCGTGTTCCTCAACTTTGCCGATCTACCGCGTTCTGCGCCCGTTGTGGGCGGTTTGGTCCTGACACTGATGACACTGCCAACCATCATTATCTCGAGCCGCGCATCTATTAAAGCGGTACCGCCATCGGTACGTGATGCCGCCTTGGGTGTCGGCGCATCAAAAATGCAAATGGTGATTCACCATGTATTGCCGCTTGCCATGCCTGGCATGCTCACCGGCACCATTATCGGCATGGCGCAAGCGCTGGGCGAAACCGCGCCGCTGCTGATGATTGGTATGGTGGCCTTTATCGTGGATATCCCCTCAGGGCCCCTAGATGCCGCCACTGCGTTACCTGTTCAAATTTATTTATGGGCAGAGAATCCTGAAAAGGGCTTTGTCGAAAACACCTCTGGCGCAATCATGGTATTGCTGGCATTCCTTGCCCTTATGAATGCCTGTGCCGTGATTCTGCGTAAGCGTCTTGAACGACGCTGGTAAGTCGGGAGAAACAACCATGACGACGACAACAATGAACAACTTAGCCATGACTGAAGAAGTAGCAGAAACCACGCCGCAAAATACGGCGGCACCGACTGAAACGTGTGGTGTGCCTTTTGTAGAGAGCCCACGTATGACGGCTCGTAATGTCTTTGTGAATTACGAAAACGGCTCAAAATCAGCGATCACCGATGTCAGCTTGGATATTGGTGAAAAAGAAGTCTTGGCGATGATTGGTCCATCAGGCTGTGGTAAGTCTACCTTCTTGCGCTGTCTCAACCGCATGAACGACACCATTCCTGGCTGCCAAGTGTCGGGTGATATTATTTTGGATGGCGAAGATATCTATCATCGCGACACCGAAATTGTGGAGCTTCGCTCGCAAGTGGGCATGGTATTCCAGCGTCCTAACCCGTTCCCGAAATCGGTTTACGATAATGTGGCATATGGCCCACGTATCCATGGCTTGATTGACGGCAAAGACGAGCTGGATGCATTGGTTGAGCAATCACTTACGCGCGCAGGGCTTTGGAACGAAGTGAAAGATCGTCTCGATCAACCAGCAACAGGTCTATCAGGCGGCCAGCAGCAGCGTCTGTGTATCGCACGTACCATTGCGGTCGCGCCGGAAGTGATCTTGATGGATGAGCCTTGTTCGGCGCTAGACCCGATTGCCACCGGTATCATTGAAGAGCTGATTGCCGATCTGAAGAAAAACTTCAGCATCGTGATCGTCACACACTCGATGCAGCAAGCGGCACGAGTGTCTGACCGCACCGCCTACTTCCACCTTGGTGACTTGGTTGAAGTCAACAGCACACAAAAAGTCTTTAATGACCCTGAGCACAAACTGACCTCTGATTACATCAACGGTCGATTTGGCTAAATAAACGGCGGGGCAAAGGAGAGAAAAGCGCTGAAAACAGGCTTTTGCTGATAAAATCAGCACTTAAGTGCGAAAAAGTAAAAATGGACTTTACATCGCTCTGAGCTGCCTCTAGTATACGCCCCGTTCCGGAGAGATGGCTGAGTGGTTGAAAGCACCGGTCTTGAAAA
>NZ_PXUD01000018.1:0-66889 GCF_003390965.1 Salinivibrio sp. HTSP | reverse complement strand
TCAAGACCGGTGCTTTCAACCACTCAGCCATCTCTCCGGAACGCGGCGTATATTATTGGGTTCGCTGTGGCTTGTAAACCCTTTATTTGCCGCTTTTTGTCTGCTCGCTCAAGCCGTGATCAGGTTGGCGATATTGGTAGCAAAAAGCGATTAGCTTGCCGCCAACCGCCCTGCTTTTAACTGAGAGACGTTAGCTGAGTCTCTTTACCGCGCAGTAATTATAGCGCGATAAAAATACCCGCCAGTGCCGCACTCATTAGGTTGGCAAAGGTGGCAGCAATCACCGCGCGCACGCCTAAGCTTGCCACATCTTTGCGACGCTCGGGCACCATGGCACCAATCGAGCCGAGCTGAATGGCAATCGAGCCAATGTTGGCAAAGCCACACAAGGCAAAAGTCACTATCACCTGGCTTTGCACCGACAAGTTGGCTTTGATATCGGCAAAGGACAAGAAGGCGACAAACTCATTAAGTGCGATTTTCTGGCCTAAAAGGTTACCGACGGCAAACACTTCGTGCACCGGCACGCCAGTAAGCAATGCTAGGGGTGAGAATAAATAGCCGAACAGGGTTTCTAGGCTTAGGCCTTCGAGTTCAAACAACTCGCCAATACTCCCGAGCCCGGCGTTTAGCATCGCAATCACGCTGATAAAGGCCACTAGCATGGTGCCGACGGCCACCGCGACTTTCATGCCATTCATCGCGCCGCTGGCTAAGGCGTCAATCGCGTTCGCTTGATCGCTATCGCTGATTTCAACCTGGTTTTGCTCCGCCGGTGTTTCCGTCTCAGGGACGATGATTTTGGCCATCAATAGCCCGCCCGGTGCGGCCATAAAGCTCGCCGCAATCAGATATTTCAAATCCACACCCATCGCCGCATATCCGCCTAACACACTGCCGGCCACCGAGGCCATGCCGCCGACCATCACGGCGAAGAGTTCAGAGCGGGTCATTTTGCTAAGAAAAGGGCGAACTACCAAAGGAGATTCGCCCTGAGAAAGAAAGATGTTGCTGGTCGCGACCAAGGATTCTGCGCGGCTGGTGCCGAGTAATCGCTGTATGCCGCCGCCGAGGAGTTTTATAACCCACTGCATAATGCCGAGATGATAAAGGAGAGAAATCAGCGCACTGATAAAAATGATTAACGGCAGTACTTTAACAGCGAAAATAAACCCATCGTTCGCCAGTGGCCCAAACACAAACTCGATGCCTTTGTTGGCAAATGAGAGTAGTTTAGCCGCGCCATTACTCATAGCCCCAAGCATGGCTTGACCAAAGGGAATATAGAGCACCAGGGCAGCAAACCCGGCTTGCAGGCCAAACGCGCCTAGCACTGTTCGCCAGTTGATGGCTTTGCGATTGGTGGAAAATGCGCACGCGCACAGGAACAGAGCGACCAGACCTGCCGCACTATAGAGAAGTTGCATAAATAGATTACCTTGCCGTTGTGTTGCACTTGCGGTACGGATGAGTACGACACGCTGCCGGGGTGGCAAGAGGTTCCATCATGCGTTACATCGTACCGCGGGTTCGGTGAAGGTGGGCCCGACCTTGGACGCTTTTTCTTCAGCCGCGAATCGCGACACAGTCACTCTTTGGCTATCGCTGTGCAAAGAGCACATGTTGGGCGAGCATTCTATTGTGATTAATCTCTCATTTCCAGCATAATTTGACGCTCGATCACACTTATTGAGTGGTTGTTGACCATTGCAAACGGCCCTTTTGGCTTTGTCTTGTCCCTCAGACAATGGTCGGATGTTTATCCCTCTCTTTTTGTGTCACGTTGTCAGTGTCTATCATTCACACTCGGCATCACGCCTACGCTTAACAAATTTGGCAAGATTAGTTGACACGTTTGGCTCATATGATATTCATGGGTGGCTATTGACAAAATTATTGAAGGAAAAGTGATAAAAATAATCCTCAATGGCAAAAACAAAAGCAATAGCGCTAAAAAATAAAACAAAGCAAACACAACAACGCAACCACAATAAAGGAAACACACATGCAAACCGTCTCTTCGCATCAGGCAGGATCTAGCTTGTCGGTGATGCAACGTCTACGCGCATTGGGGCCAGGTATCATGATGGCCGCGGCAGCAGTAGGCGGCTCTCACCTTGTTGCTTCGACCAAAGCCGGAGCCATTTATGGCTGGCAACTCGCGGCATTGATCCTGCTCGTTAACTTGTTTAAATACCCCTTTTTTCGAGCAGGCGTACAATATACTGCGGGAACCGGTGAAACCTTGGTCGAGGGCTATGCGCGTTTAGGTCGCCCTTACCTGTGGCTGTTTGTCGCACTGAGTGCCGTATCTGGTGTCATTAACACCGCGGCCTTGACCTTATTTAGTGCCAGCTTGCTCAGCTATTTTGTGCCGTTTGATCTCTCACTAACGGTGCTCTCGAGCATTATTGTGGCTACCTGCTTAGTCATCTTGATTGCGGGACATTACAAAGCGCTGGATACCTTATCAAAAGTGATCATGGCGACGCTGACTTGCGCCACCTTGGTGGCAGTGACGATTGCCGTGGGGAATCCTGTCGCGGTTGAACCCAACTTCAATGCACCCTCGATTTGGTCTGTCGCCGCCATCGGCTTTATTGTGGTGACCATGGGTTGGATGCCCGCTCCGATTGAAATTTCTAGCATCACCTCGGTGTGGCTCAAGCGTAAAGCGCAATCTGAGCCGATTAACGCCAAAGCGGCGCTGTTTGATTTTAACGTTGGTTACATCGGTACCGCGCTGTTGGCGATTGTGTTCTTATCACTCGGTGCCTTGCTTCTGCATGGCAGCGGGGTGGAGTTAAAGCAATCGGGTATTGGCTTTTCGCATCAGTTAGTGGGTCTGTATGCCGCCACCATTGGTGAATGGTCGCGCTATTTGATTGCCGTGGTGGCCTTTTTCTGTATTTTCGGCAGCACTATTACTGTGATCGATGGCTATGCGCGAGTGGTGTCTGAATCGCAACGCTTGTTGCGTGAACAAACAGAAGCCGAAGCGCACCCGGCTATCGCACAAGGCTGGATGATGCTGATCTCGGTGTTGGCACTGGCGATTGTGGCGTTTTGGACGGGTGCACTGCTGACCATGCTTGATTTTGCCATGGTGGCCGCGTTTGTTACCACGCCCTTTTTTGCATTGCTCAACTATATTTTGGTGACCAAGCACCGCTTGCCGCCTGAAGTGACCATGAGCAAAGCAATGCGTGCATTGGCAGTCACCGGCTTGGTGTATTTGTTCGGCTTTTTGGCCGTATTCGTCTGGTGGAAGTGGTTGATGTAACAAAGTTTACCTTGTTCACGCTTAAAGGGCTGGGTTAACATCCTTTTACAACTTCAGCAACGGTGTTGGGCGTGGATAAGGTATTATTGACTTTATAAAAGCCAGTCGTGGTTTAGGTTAAGGACGTGGGCGGCTTGAAAAAGTGAACGACTGCCCACATAACTGTCGTATATAGAAATGGATTGTTAACCCAACCGGGAGAACGTTATGAACGATCGTATCGTTTCGCACAGCCAGTCACAGCAGAGTGCGTTATCTACAAACAAAGTGCTTCGTAATACGTATGCACTGCTATCGATGACACTGATCACCAGTGCAATCGCGGCCTTTATCGCTATCGCTGTCGGCATCGGCCCAATGATGTCGCTAGGTATGACCCTAGGTGCGTTGGCGATCGTGTTCTTTGTGCTACCTCGCACCATGAACTCCTCCGCCGGTATTGTATGGACCTTTGTGTTCACCGGCCTTTTGGGTGCCTCGTTAGGCCCAACGCTGACCTACTACCTGAGCCTATCTAGCGGCCCAGGCATTGTGATGCAGGCGCTCGCCACCACAGGTATGGTGTTCCTAGGCCTGTCGGCATATGCCATTACCTCTAAGAAAGATTTCTCTTTCATGGGTGGTTTCTTGGTTGCCGGTGTGATTGCCCTTCTGGTGGCAATGGTCGCGAACATTTTCTTACAGATCCCAGCGCTGAGCTTGGCAATCAGCACCATCGCGGTACTGATTTTCTCAGCCTTTATTCTGTATGACACCAGCAACATCATTAATGGCGGCGAGACCAACTACATCCGCGCCACCGTGTCGCTGTATTTGAACATCTTCAACATCTTCGTTCACATGCTAAGCATTCTTGGCTTTATGAACGACGACTAACCCCCAAGGTTTAGTCAGTCACAAACACAAAGAGCCGGCACGCGCCGGCTTTTTTTTATGGCTGCGTTTTTTATCCCTAAAAGCGGGTGATTGCAAAGCGCGCCCACTCAGTGCGGCGCGCCACATCCCGCACAGTGAGCGCCAGTTGCACTCGCCCTCCCTGCTCGCTATGCTTTGCAGCCTTAATCAAAGCGATAACGTCCGGTCAGATGACGAACAAAGGTAAAAGTATGCTGGTGTATGAAGGTGAAACCATTGCGACGGATGCGCAAGGGTATTTAAAAAATGTGGACGATTGGCACGAAGCCCTGGTGCCGCTGCTTGCCGAACAAGAAAACATTGCGCTGACCGAGGCACACTGGGAAGTGATTCACTTTGTCCGCCATTTTTATCAAGAGTACAACACCTCACCGGCGGTGCGTTTGTTGGTTAAGTCGATGGAAAAAGAATACGGCCCAGAAAAAGGCAACAGCAAGTACTTGTTTAAGCTGTTCCCGAAAGGCCCAGCCAAACAGGCCACCAAGCTGGCAGGCTTACCCAAGCCCGCTAAATGCCTCTAGTGATCGAGGCCGACAAGTCCCGAGGCCGATAAATCAAGCGCCGCCACACCCTCGCGGCGCATGTAACGATTGGCACTAGGCTCTATGTTATTGAGACCTGTTATTAAGACGCTATAAGATGGCGAACCCATCAACGGCGCGCCATTCCGCTCCTTCTTTGTCAACCTGATCGACGCCTGCTGTCGGTGGCCCTTTATCTAACCACGTCATTAACGCGTCCACTGACTCCTCGCGGCCACAGGCCAATACCTCAACGCGACCATCCGGCAGATTTTTCGCGTATCCGGTCAATGAAAGCTTTAACGCTTCATGGGCGGTGTGATAACGAAAGCCAACCCCCTGAACGTGACCTGTGACATAGGCTTTGACACATTTTTGAGACATCTGTCACCTCTGCTATATTCCCATTGCAAAACGACACCTGTATAACGCTACATGAGACAAGTCGTTTGACAGGATGGCGTCATGAAAGAAGTTGCGTTTCGATGGATTGATAAATACTTTATCCACCTTCGGCTACAAGAAAAATTTTACCTTATCTTTTTCCTCCCCTTACTCGCAATGGTTGTGATTGCGCTTACCTTGGATGCTGCTTCGGATACCCGTGTGGCACACAAAATGGAAGCGGAAGGTCAAGCCATTCAAGCCATGGTTGAAAAATACGACCTCCCGAAAGGCGAGGTGCAAACCTTACTCAATAACCAGCAAACCGGTTTTACCTTTAATGGCAATGAGCTTGCCTACCAAGTCGACGGCTCGCTGTTTAGCCATATGAGCACCACCGATTGGAGCCTGCTCCTTGGTATGGTGCTGGTGATTGCGGTGCTGATTTACTACATCATGACCTTTATTGGCGGTGCGATGTACACCATGAACCAAGCTTTATTAAAGCTAGCAGAGGGTGAACTGAGTTACCGAATGAACTTTATCCCTGTTCGTGATGAGTTTAGCCAAATTGCCGTTACTATCGATAAAGTGCTCGAGCGCGAGCAAAACTTGGTGAAGGCGATCCAGGAAAGCGCGGAAATGATGGATGGTCTGTCCTCCAGTCTGCAGCAGCGTAGCGATGAAAGTGAAGCCTTGGGTGAGAGTCAGCGCCAGTATCTTGATTCACTGGCCAGTGCCACCGAAGAAATGGCCGGCTCGATTCGCGAAGTAGCCAGCCATGCCACGGACACCTCGACCCAAACGCAAGAGGCCACCGAGGCGGCAAACCAGGGGCGTCAGCAAGTTCAACAAACCATGAGCGCGATTAACGGCCTTGCCGCTGAAATTGCCCAAGCGGCAGATAAAGTCAGCGAGCTGAGCAAAAACGCCGAGCAAATTGGCACCGTGGTAACCACCATCAATGGCATCAGTGAACAAACCAACTTGTTGGCCCTTAACGCCGCAATTGAAGCGGCACGTGCCGGTGAGCAAGGCCGCGGCTTTGCCGTGGTGGCCGATGAAGTACGCACTCTGGCCAGTCGCACCCAAGAGTCCACGGTAGATATTCAGTCGATGATTGAGTCACTGCAAACGCATACCGCGGAGCTGCGCCGGGTGATGGAAGGCACGGTTGAAAATGCGTCGTCCAGTGAAGCGGCGGTGCAGGAAATTGATACCGAAATTAGCCAAATCGCTGAGCGCAGTGGCACCATTGCCGATCGCAGCACCGAGATTGCTGCCGCTGCTGAACAGCAAGGCAATGTCGCGGGTACGATTTCGCAAGATGTGGAGCAAGTACGCAGCCAGTCTACCCAGGTTGCCCAAATGCTGCGTGACTCCGCCACTGAAGTGAGCGAGCTGGGCGCACAGGCGCATCAATTAAAAACTTTAGTGGCAGGGCTTCGCACCTAATTCCTTGGTCTACCCCTCTCACACTGGTTATCACGCGCCCTTCCCTGGGCGCGTTTTTATTGCAATGTCACTCACCTTGCTCGACAATACCCGCCCTTTTTTTCTTGAGCCGCAAGTCACGTCATGATGCAGGTGCCCCACTCAGCATTTTGACGTGTTTTGCACCACCCATTGTTAGGAACCATCATGACTGCCACTGTGTATCTCGCCAAAGGCCGCGATAAATCCATCAAACGCCGCCATCCTTGGATTTTCTCACGCGGGATCACCCGCGTGGAAGGCAAGCCCGGACTAGGTGACACTGTCACGGTTTGTGACCATCAAGGCGAGTTTTTAGGCATGGGGGCATTTTCGCCGCAATCACAAATTCGGGTACGCATGTGGTGCTTTGAAAAAACCGCCATCGACAGTGACTTTTTCCTTGCCCGTATTCGTGCGGCAAAATCGCTACGTACCATGCTCGCTAAACGTGATGGACTCACCGGATACCGTCTCTTGGCCGCTGAGTCAGACGGTGTGCCCGGTATTACCGTGGATAAATACGATAACTACTTGGTGTGCCAATTGCTCAGCGCCGGGGCGGATGCCCAACGCGATAACCTAGTCACCGCGCTACGCAGCGAATTCCCTGACTGCCATATTTACGAGCGCTCGGATGTGGCGATTCGCAAGAAAGAAGGCCTCAAGCCTCGCGTGGGAGTGTTACACGGTGAGGAGCCGCCGGCCACTGTCACCATAGAAGAAAACGGCGTGGCGATTGAGGTTGATATTGCTAACGGCCATAAAACCGGTTTTTACCTCGACCAACGTGATAGCCGCGAACAAGCGGTGAAATACATGGATGGCAAACGCGTCTTAAACTGCTTTTGCTATACGGGCGGTTTTGGCTTGTATGCGCAAAAAGGCAATGCCAAACACGTCACTAATGTAGATGTGTCACAGCCGGCGCTCGATAGAGCCAAAGCCAATGCGGCGCGAAACGGCTTTGATCTCACGCGTGCTGAGTTTATTAATGCCGATGTGTTCAAGCTGCTGCGCACTTATCGCGAACAAGGTGAACGCTTTGATGTGATAGTAATGGACCCACCGAAGTTTGCCGAGTCGAAATCCCAACTGAACGGTGCATGCCGTGGTTACAAAGATATTAACATGCTCGCCATGCAGCTGCTGAATCCAGGCGGTGTGCTGCTCAGCTACTCTTGCTCGGGCTTAATGGATACGGGTCTGTTCCAAAAGATACTGGCAGATGCCGCCTTGGATGCGGGTAAAAACGTACAATTTATCGAGCGCTTTACACAAGCTGCCGACCACCCCACTCACAGTGCCTACCCAGAAGGGTTCTATCTGAAAGGCTTTGCTTGTCTGGTGCAATAAGCCGCAAGCGGTATCGCACATTTTGTGGTAGTAGGCGACTTATGTCGTCTTCTGCCCTAGACACTTTTGTCTAGCCCCTCTACTGTATTTAGAGAGTCAGCATTTGTAGAGCGAGCAACAGGAGTGTGTGAATGCTCAGTCCCATTAAGCCACGCGATGAAGATACGCGTTTAAAAAAACTGCAAGAAACAGGCCTGCTCGATAGCGAAGACGAAGAGCGTTTTGACCGCATCACACGTTTAGCGAAACGTTTATTCAACGTCCCGATCGCCCTCGTGAGTTTAATCGACAACGATCGTCAGTGGTTTAAATCCTGTTTTGGCCTGACTGTGCGCGAAACCTCCCGCGATATTTCTTTTTGCGGCCATGCCATTTTGGGGGATCAACCCTTTGTGGTGAAAGACGCCAGCCTCGATCCACGTTTCGCCGACAATCCCCTCGTTGCGGGCGATCCACATATTCGCTTTTATGCGGGACATCCGCTTTCTCTCAGTGATGGCACCAATGTCGGCACACTGTGTGTCATTGATACTCAACCTAGGCGCTTTAGCCAAGAAGACTTGCGCTTTTTAAACGATCTGGCGCTACTGGCGGAAAGCGAGTTGTCATCGGCTCAGACAGCCTATACCGATAGTCTTACCGGTATCTCTAATCGACGCGGTTTTATGCAACTGGCTAGCCGAGCAGTGCAGCATTGTCAGTCGATTAATGCCCCCTATTCATTGGCGTTTTTGGACTTAAATAACTTTAAAGCGATTAATGATACCTACGGCCATGCCGAAGGGGATAGCGCCTTATCCCATTTGGCTAACTTGCTGCGTGCCAATATGCGCGAGTCGGATGTGTTTGCGCGGTTTGGTGGCGATGAGTTTGTGCTATTTCTTTACGGTGCTGGCCGCCAAGAAGCAAAAAACGCACTCGAGCGCTTTGCGGGCGTGGTTGAGCGATTTAATCGAATTAATCGCCATACCTACCCCCTTTCGTTTAGCCAAGGGATTGCTAACAGCTCGGCCACCTCGCACCGCAGTTTAGATGACTTGTTGGATGAAGCGGATACCAAGATGTCTCAACAAAAAAATGCCAAGGTGTAGGCCACAGTCGGTACTGATTGCCTCACCTTGCTTTGCGTTGAGCCATGCTCATCGTTTACTAAAAGTCTGACCGACTACGAAGCGGATAGTGCAGAGGCAATGGCCTCCAAACTGCTCGGATCATCGATCGTCGAGGGCACTTGATAAGACTCACCATCCGCCATTTGGCGAATAATGCGACGCAAAATTTTACCTGAGCGTGTTTTGGGTAACTTATCGACGATAACCGCCTGTTTAAAGCAAGCAATCGCGCCAATTTGATCCCGCACACGCTGCACCAATGCCTGTTCGATCTCGCCACTCACAGAGACAAAACCGTCTTTCAGTACCACCAAACCGATCGGTAATTGGCCTTTAAGCTCATCGTGCATGCCTACTACCGCACACTCGGCGACCGCGTCATGACTGCCTAACACCTCTTCCATTTCGCCGGTCGATAAACGGTGACCCGCGACGTTAATCACATCATCAATCCGTCCCATCACAAACACGTAGCCATCTTCGTCCATGTAACCCCCATCACCGGAGACATAATAACCGGGGAACTGGCTGAGATAGCCGGCTTCAAAGCGATCGTGGTTACGCCACACCGTGGGCAGGCAGCTAGGCGGTAGGGGCCGTTTTATCGCAATATATCCTTGTTGGTTTGGCGCCGCCAGTTCGCCCATTTCATCAAGGATCTGCACTTGATAGCCAGGGCTTGGCATGGTTGCCGAGCCGGGCTTGGTCGCAAAGCAGGTTAATCCCAATGGATTGCCCGCAATCGCCCAGCCGGTTTCGGTTTGCCACCAGTGATCGACCACGGGTCGCTGGGTCTTTTCTTCCACCCACTCCAATGTGGGCGGGTCAAGCCGCTCACCCGCCATAAACACCGTGCGTAAGGATGTCATCGGATAACGCGCAAGGTGCTCACCGTTTGGGTCTTGCTTTTTAATCGCTCGAAAGGCGGTGGGTGCAGAGAATAAAATGCTGACGTTATACTCATCACACACGCGCCAAAACGCCCCCGCATCCGGTGTGCCGACGGGTTTGCCTTCAAACATCACCGTGGTGCAGCCGTGTAGCAAAGGGGCGTAGACAATATACGAGTGCCCTACCACCCAGCCGACATCCGATGCGGCCCAAAACACTTCACCGGGTTTGACGTTATAAATCGCGCTCATGCTGTACTTCATCGCCACCGCGTGGCCGCCATTATCACGCACTACGCCTTTGGGTTTGCCCGTGGTGCCAGAGGTGTAGAGGATATACAAGGGATCAGTGGCTTTGACCGGCACCGGTGCTGCAGGTGTGGCTTCAGCTAATAGCGCCGCCCAATCAGCATCACGCGGGTTGTCTAAATGGGCACGACACATCGCCCGCTGATAGACCACCACATGGTCGGGTTTGTAGCGACTGTCCATGATGGCTTGATCGATCATCGGCTTATAAGCCAAGGTTTTCGCGCCCTCGATACCGCATGAGGCGGTAAGCACCACTTTAGGCTCTGCATCTTCAATCCGTACGGCCAGCTCGTTCGGGGCAAAACCTCCAAACACCACCGAATGAATAGCACCAAGCCGTGCGCAAGCGAGCATCGCTACGGTTGCTTCTGGGATCATAGGCATATAAATCACCACCCGATCCCCCTTTTCAATCCCTAGCCCTGCCAGCATCCCCGCCACTTTCGCCACGTAGTCACGCAGCGCCGCATAGGTATAGGTGGTTTTTTTATCGGTAACCGGTGAGTCGTAAATCAGCGCAGTTTGTTCGCCCCGACCTTGTTCGACATGGGCATCAAGCGCCATATACGCGGTGTTCATGGTGCCATCGGCAAACCAGCGCTCAATGCCATTATCGTCTTTGCTAAGAATGGTTTGTGGAAAGGTAAACCAATCAAGCTGTTTGGCCTGCGCCTGCCAAAACCCCTCGGGATCGCGGCTGGCCCAATCCGCATGGTGTTGGTAACTGGCTTCTTGCATAAGCGGCTCCTTATCGCCCGCTATCCGCGAGCGATGAGTTAGCAAGCAACGTGTTGAGAACGTGCTTAGTTAATCACAAACAGCGACATAAATTCGTGCACCGGGGTTTTCTCCAGCGCGGCCTGATCACTACACAAAGCGGCAATTTTATCGCTCTGTGCTTGCGGGAAACGGGTCGCCAAGTTGGAGCGGAATTTTTGCTCCAGTACGGGGATCCCTTCTTCGCGGCGGCGGCGATGACCAATCGGGTATTCCACTGCGACTTGTTCAGTGTGGCTGCCATCGGTAAAGAAGATTTGGATCGCATTGGCAATCGAGCGCTTGTCGGCTTCAAGGTATTCCGCGCTATAGCGTGGGTCTTCTTTGATCACCATTTTTTGCCGTAGCGCATCAATACGCGGGTCGGCGTGATGGAAAGCATCTTCGTAGTGCTCGGCCACTAGATTGCCGTATAGCAGCGGTACTGCCACCATATATTGCAGGCAGTGGTCACGGTCAGCCGGATTAGCCAACTCCCCTTCTTTAGAAATGATGCGAATGGCCGATTCATGGGTGGTGATTTCAATACGTTCAATCTCATCCACGCGGTCTTTCATCTGTGAATGCAAGGTCACCGCCGCTTCTACCGCAGTTTGGGCATGAAACTCTGCTGGGAAGGAGATCTTGAACAGCACGTTTTCCATCACATAGCTGGCAAAGTCTTGTTTGACACTAAAAGCGTTGCCGTTAAATAGCACATCGTAATAACCCCACTTAGGTGCGCTGAGCACCGACGGCAAGCCCATTTCACCTTTCATGGTGATCATCGCCAGACGCACCGCACGAGAGGTGGCATCGCCCGCCGCCCATGATTTGCGTGAACCGGCGTTCGGCGCATGGCGGTAGGTGCGCAGCGCACAACCATCCACCCAAGCTTGTGAAACGGCATCAATGATCTGGTCACGATTACCGCCCAGCATTTTGGTGACCACTGCCGTCGACGCCACGCGCACCAATAAAACGTGATCGAGCCCGACGCGATTAAAGCTATTTTCAAGGGCGAGCACGCCTTGGATTTCATGTGCTTTGATCATCGCCGTCAATACATCGCGCATGGTGAGTGGTGGTTTGCCTTCGGCCACGGCCACGCGGCTTAAGTAATCGGCGGTGGCCAAAATTCCACCTAGGTTATCAGATGGATGGCCCCATTCGGCGGCAAGCCAAGTATCGTTGAAATCGAGCCAGCGAATAATACAACCGATGTTAAACGCGGCAGTGACCGGATCAAGCTCATGGGAGGTGCCCGGCACACGCGCCCCATGGCGCACAGTCGTCCCCGGCACCAGTGGCCCCAGGTGTTTGGTACATTCAGGGAAACGTAGCGCCAGCAAGCCACAGCCAAGGGTATCCATCAAACAGTTGCGTGCGGTGTTGTAGGCCTCTGCCGAAGCAATCGGCGTGCTATCGACATAGTCAGCAATTTGCACCAATAAGGCATCAGGGTCAGGGCGCTGGTTCAGTTCTACGTTGTTGCTCATGGTCAATTCCTTCTGTGATTTCAAACGGATGAATGCGCGCTGATTAAGAGCGCTGATCGATAGGTAGCCAATCTTGGTGTTCGGGTCCGTCGTAATCGGCACTTGGGCGAATAATGCGGTTATTAGCGCGCTGCTCAAAGACATGCGCCGCCCAGCCCGTTACTCGGCTCATCACAAAAATCGGGGTAAACAATTTGGTCGGGATCCCCATAAAGTGGTAGGCCGACGCATGATAAAAATCGGCATTGGGGAACAAGCCTTTTTCGCGCTTCATCACCTGCTCAACCCGCTCAGACACGTCATAAAGCCAAGCGTCTGGTGCGTTCTGCGCCAGCTGTTTCGACCAATGCTTAATAAGGGCATTGCGGGGATCTGACTCACGGTAAATTGCATGGCCAAAACCCATCACTTTGTCCTTGTTGGCCAGCATTTGCATTAATCCCGCTTCGGCTTCGTCAGGCGACCGCCACTGTTCCAGCATCGCCATTGCCGCTTCATTGGCACCGCCATGCAATGGGCCGCGCAAACTGCCGATGGCCGCGGTAATGCAAGAGTGCAAATCGGACAAGGTGGAGGCGCACACACGGGCAGTAAAGGTCGAGGCATTGAACTCATGCTCGGCATACAGCACCAGCGAGCAATGCATCACAGATTCATGCAGTGGCGACGGGGTTTCATCAGTCAGCATTTTGAGGAAGTAACCGCCAATGCTTTTCACCTCTGGCTGATAAGTATCGACCCGCACACCATCATGCGAATAGCGGTACCAGTAACAGATAATGGCCGGCAACATCGCCAACAGCGTATCGGTTTTATCCGCTTGCTCAGTAAAGTCGGTTTCTTGATCCAAGTTCCCCAGCATCGAGCAACCGGTACGCATCACATCCATGGGGTGCGCATTGGCAGGAATTCGCTCCAGCACGGCCTTTAAGGCGTCAGGTAACCCCCTCTTACCCACCAAGGTTTCGGTGTAGTCGGCGAGCGCTTGGCGATTGGGGAGTTGGCCTTTGAGTAGCAGGTAAGCCACTTCCTCAAATTGGGCGTGATTGGCTAAATCGGTAATGTCATAACCACGGTAGGTTAATCCAGTGCCGGTTTGCCCGACCGTACACAAGGCGGTGGTACCAGCACTTTGGCCACGCAGCCCTGCGCCAGAGGTTGGTTTCTCGTTAGGTGCGACGGCGACATGTGTCATGATTGGCTCCTTTCCTTTGATGCCATCAGATTCAACCGCTGCATGAATCCGTGAACGTGATGATAATTCCAGTGGTGTAACCGACGTTTTCACACCGTGGGTGTGCGTCCGTGATCACTCTTTTCCAAATAGGCGATCCAATTGCTGTTCGTAGGCGTGATACCCCAAGAAGTCATAGAGCGCATCACGGGTTTGCATGGTGTCGACCACGTTTTTTTGGTGGCCATCATCCAGTAGGTGTTGATACACATTGAGGGCGGCTTGGTTCATGGCGCGAAACGCAGAGAGTGGATACAGCACCATGCTGACTCCCACACTCGCCAGCTCTTGGCTGGTAAACAGTGGGGTTTGCCCAAACTCGGTGATATTGGCCAGCACCGGCACCTCTACTTGCTCGACAAAGGCTTGGTACTGTTCGAGCGTTTGCATGGCTTCGGGGAAAATCATATCCGCTCCCGCTTTTACGTATGCTCTGGCGCGGGCAACAGCACTGTCCATGCCTTCTACCGCCAACGCATCGGTGCGCGCCATGATCACAAACTCAGGATCGGTGCGCGCGTCCACCGCCGCTTTAATGCGGTCGATCATTTCAGCTTGGCTGACAATTTCTTTGTTAGGACGATGACCGCAGCGCTTTTGCGCCACTTGATCTTCCATATGCACCGCCCCCGCGCCGGCTCGTTCCATTTCACGAATAGTGCGAGCAATATTGAGCGCACCGCCAAAACCGGTATCAATGTCCACCAGCAAGGGCACATCGGTTGCTGCGGTGATCCGGCGGACATCTTCCAACACATCGTTAAGCGTGGTGATCCCCAAATCCGGTAAGCCATAAGAGGCATTAGCAATCCCGCCTCCTGACAGGTAAATGGCTTGATGCCCTACTCGCTCTGCCATCATGGCGCAATAGGGGTTAATGGTGCCGACGACTTGCAGCGGAATATTGCTGCGCACCGCTTGGCGAAAACGTGCACCTGCACTCATCGTATTCTCCTTATAAATTCGTGGCTTAGCGGGGCTCACCACCGCACTATTTTTAATTCGTCAGTTGCTATTCAATCTGCTATTTGCTGTTCAATCAGTTGGCGGCTGCGCTGAATATGACGACGCATCAGCATTTCGGCCAACTCGGCATCGCGCTCACGAATTGCCGCTAAAATTTGCATGTGCTCTTGCAGCGCTTGCTGGGGGCGAGAATGCGCTCGGGGCGATTGAAATCGATACATTCGCAATAGGTGGTACAACTCACCACACAACAGATTGATCAGTTTGTGGTTATGGCTGGCTTTGATGATGCAATAGTGAAAATCAAAGTCGCCTTGTTGATGAAAGTAGGCCGCCCCCTCCACCCGCTCGATATAGGCATGGTGGGTGTCGAGCACCGCACTGAGCTGCTCAATTTCCGCATCGGTGATGTGCGCGCACGCCAGTCTTGCGGCCATGCCCTCTAACGCTTCTCGCACTGCGTAGATCTCGGCTAATTGGCGATGCGTGAGTGTCACGACTCTCGCACCGACATGAGGGACGCGCTCGACCAACCCCAAGGCTTCGACCCGCATCATCGCCTCGCGCAGTGGGCCTCGGCTGACGCCAAATGCAGCAGCTAACCCCGCTTCCGATACTTTGGTGCCGGCTGGATAGGTGCCGGTGACAATCGCCTCGATAAGTTGTTCAGTCAGGCTGGCTGACTTGGTGGGCTCACGTGACTCAGCTGGCACCGAATGCGTGTGCTGATCGAGAACCTGGTCATTTGTCGACAATAAAGACATAAAAACCGCCTAAGAACTTTAATAAAGCCAGAATAGAATAAGATTGTAGACAATGTAGATTAGACTTTGGTCTGTAGCGACGCACTTTTATCGTGATCAAAACCACAACGTAAATGATAATGTACGCATTGGATTGTTATTCACTTGTTATCAAACAGGCGTTTGACTCGACCTATTCAACCAACAGCGTATGGTGTAGCGGTCGTTTTAATAGGTATAGAACGCAAATATGGATAAAAATCATTCCAAGCGTGAAAACGCACTCGCGCTGCTTATCGGTAGCAGTTTGGTGTCACTCGGCATCTTCTTTTTCAACCAAGTGGGATTACTGACCGGCGGCACTGCTGGGTTGGCGCTGTTTTTACAACGAGTCACTGACTTCAGTTTTGGTGAGCTTTTCTTCGTAATTAACCTGCCTTTTTATTGGCTCGCCTACACCCAAATGGGTAAACGCTTTACCTTAAGTACCTTGGTTGCGGTCAGTATCGTCTCATTCGGTGCGGATCATCTAAGCGCCGTATTAACCATTAATAGCATCCACCCTGTGTATGCGGCGCTGTTTGGCGGTGGGTTAATTGGCATGGGCATGTTAGTGATGTTCCGCCATCAGTGTAGTTTGGGTGGATTTAACACCTTGGCATTGTTCTTACAGCAACGGTTTGGCATCCGCGCCGGCAAAGTACAAATGGCACTGGATTGCTCGATTGTGGTGTTGTCGCTGATGATCGTTGACCCATGGCTGATTGCCTTATCTGTCGCCGCGGCGATTACCACCAACCTCGTGCTCGCCTTGAACCACAAGCCTGGGCGCTATCAAGTCCAGCCTCCTTCAACAGCATAATAGCGTCGACCTTTGAGAGGTGGATACCCGTCTCTCTTCTCAACCACTTCCTCTGCGACACCTTGTTCCCAATCGTTACGATAGTGCACCGACACCTAAATGCGAATCACTCTTACAATTGATTGCTGCACATGCTAAATTTCGCGTTTTGATCGCCTATCATAAAGGAGTGTTGATGAACGCGGCCGATCCTAGCGTTGATGTGTTAAGCCTGCCCACCACGGTTGCACTCGCCCCTTTCCCTTCTGCTTTAGGCTTGTCTGTGATCCCTGATGATGTAGTGGGCACGTCACTTCAAGAACAACTCACGACTGAGCACGGATTGACGCAGTGTTTTTCCGCCGTCAACGCCACCTATGGCGACGCAGATAACCGCGCCCAAGGCACGCTCTTTATCGGCGCTTATGCCTATGAATTTTTGCTGCCCGTGCTGGCTAGCTGGCTCCTGGGCGGACAACTCCCCTCGCTAGATTTAGATAATTGGCAGGTCAAATACCAGCCTACCCGCGTCACCAAACCGAATGGCGAGGAGCTGGTTTATCACAAACCACATTTTTACCTCAATGCCTTGATTGGCTGGAAACAGCCAGCGGCAGAAGATTGGCAGGCTATTTTGCACGGCGCGTTGTTACGTCACTTTTCGCCGATCGTCGATGCGGTGGCGGAACAAAGTGGTATGCGTGAAGGGCCACTTTGGAAAGTGGTTGCCGATTCAATCTGTATTGCCTTTTTGATGGTGGGTAAACATCGTGAGTGTGAGCAGGCCGCGCGTGAAGCCGCGCTGTCGATCGTCCATCAACGCGGCACCCCGCTTTATAGTAAGCGCAGTGGCTTTCACGATGTCACCGTCTACGATCCGAATGACACCCAAACTGTGCTGCAAACCCACAGCTTCCGTTTGCGCGGCGGCTGCTGCCGGATCTTTACCGTCGATGATCACAATTATTGCTCAACCTGCTGCTTTTTAAAGCCGGACGAACAAGCTAAACGTCTCGCGGAAGTCGCGTGTCAGCGTGAGGGCGTGGCGCTGGACTCGCAGCCTCGCTAACTCAGTGCCACATCGACCCAGACAAGACGATGATCGGAGTGAGCTCGCGCATGCTCTTGGCCGTTTTTATCACAAATCAGTGGGTAGTCGGCATCATCAGGGGCAGGCCAAAATACGCCGGAGGCTAACACCGCAAGCTCACACGAAGGTAGGACATAATCGAGGCGCAACCCACCGTTATGGGTAGCAATTGCCCGTCCTTTCCCTTCGATAAAGCGAAACGCGTGAGACTGGGCTGCGTCACTTTTTGGCACCTGCGCCCCAACTGCAACCTCTGGATGCACAAGCGGATGGTGAAGCAAGGCGCCAATGGCTTGCTTGTCCCCATCACCATAGCTCGGATCCGCATTTAAATCGCCAATCACCACAAACGGTGTCTCAGGAGAAAGCCCGCCGTGAGCGCCCTTGTCGTCCACCAGCCAATCGGCATTATCCAAAAGGCCAATCAGTTGGTGAATTTCATCACTGTTGCGCCGCCAGTTACGCTTTTCTGGCCCATCAAACACCGGCGGCGTGGGATGACAGGCCACCACCTGTATTCGTTTATCACCAACCAAAATCGGCACTGACACCAAGTTTTTCGAGGCGAGGCGTAGCGCCGTTTGTGCCTGTTCGGTGTAGTAGTCCGCGGGAATTTGATGCTGAGGAAGCTGATGCCACGCGAAGTCTTGCCACGTGCGAATCGCATCGTCTTCGATGGGGTAACGCGATAAAATCACATAACCAAACTGGCCATGATAGTCGCCAAAGCCATGACATTGCTGGGCATTCGTTAAGCGTTGATGCTCACTGACCGGCACCGTGAGTGTTAACCCCGTGTTGGTGGCGGGTAAATAGCGATACGGATAATCAATCGGCGTGTCACCGTGTTGCGATTCGGCCAAGTGACGCTCACAAAATGCAGCTAGCGTCCCATCATCACCGCCATCGCCTGGATGATCGAATTCGCAAAGCACCACCACATCAGGACGCACCCGCTGTAAGGTCGCGGCGAGATTTTTAATTTGTCGGCTGGGGGCAGGCGCTAGCATCTTTGCTTTAATGTCACCAGCCTGACGCCCGGCTAGAGAGAGGTTGAATTGCGCGAACCTAAGGGTAAAAGGTGTTGTCATGACATCCCACGAGTAAGCTAAAAGGCGAGCTATTTTAACAAGCTATCAAGGGCGCGACGAATTTGCCGCGCATCGTCCTCTGCTCGATGCGGCGTCGGCCCCAGTGCCTCCATTTCGCGACTAAAATCGCGCCGATCCAGATCGCTGTGCTTTTTTAGCCATTGATTCACCTCCATTAAGGTGAATGAAGGACGCATATAGCAGGCTTTATAAAGTCGCCCCATCCAGAACAGATCCCATTGGCTATCGCACAATACATGTTCAAAAGGCGCGAGGGTCTGGTTGAGATGCTGGCATACTTCAAGAACACTGATCCCTTCGCTAAAAAGACGTTCACGCGAGATCCCATGAATTCGGGTTTCGGCTTCATTGTCCCAGTGGTGCCAATGTCCACTGGCGGTGGAAGGGTCAATCAAAAAACTATGGCTGTCACCACTTGGTAACACGTACCCGACCTCAATCGGGTAAGACACTAACGACAAACCGGATGCTTCAAAATCCAGTGTCACCCACATACGCGTACTCCTTGCTCATAAACACTCCTGTATGACTAGGCACTTCCATTGCCTGATTACCTAACTGTAGCCTTTTTGTTGCTACTTGGATGGGTTGTCGCGCTACTTTTGCGTGCTTGATTAACAAGTGGGTGAAAAAATAGATTTTATTTCATGTGCTTGGCTATTTTTTTATTGATAATGTGATAATTCTGACAAGTGACCGTCGGAGTTTGTCAGTTAGGCGCTATATTTCATCGCCGGATTGATTTAGGCTTCGGTAAATGCTGCGGTGGGCAGTTTGATAACAACCACCTTGTTAACGAGGGATAATGGGTATGAAGCAAACGTCTCGGACCATGCTTGCGCGTAAACACGTCGCGTTAGTGGCGCACGATCACTACAAAAGCGCCTTGAGCGAGTGGGTACAAGAAAATAAAGAGATACTGAGTCAGCATGAGCTGTATGCCACCGGCACCACCGGGCATATTCTTGCGCGAGAAACCGGATTAAAAATCACCCCGTTAATCAGTGGCCCCATGGGGGGTGACCAGCAACTCGGGGCGATGATTTCTGAACAAAAAATTGATGCGATGATTTTCTTTTGGGATCCGCTCAATGCCGTGCCACACGACCCGGATGTCAAAGCGCTACTCCGCGTAAGCACGGTTTGGAATATTCCCGTTGCCACCAATCGCTCAACCGCACGCTTTCTGATCACGTCGCCGCTATTTGGCCAAGAAGTGGATGTTCAAATCCCTGATTACCAAGCGTACTTAGACGAACGTTTGTAATCTTTTTCCCACGCTGTCGGTCTGTGACTAACGCCGTCTATGGCTAACAGTGTGGGTTCCCGTTTCTTAAAGGTACCCTTTCAATTCCTCCACAAACGGTGAGGCATGGCCTTTTTGGTGTACCAGCCACACTTGTTTTTGTGCGCGCGTCAGGGCGACATAAAACAGTCGCCGTTCTTCCGCGTGTTCAATTGGCTCTTCATTTTTCCCTAATAAGGCCTCATCGAGTGAAAGCGAGCGAGGCTTGGCGGGAAATACGCCTTCATCCATGCCGAGGATAAACACATAGTGGGCTTCTTGGCCCTTGCTGGCGTGTGCGGTGGTATAGCGAAGCGCCAATGACGGATAAGCATTCTGCCAGTTTTCTAGCGCGTCAGGACGGATAGCGTGCGTGCGACCTATCAGCATCACACTCACTGCTTTCTCGGCTTTAGCGTGCTTTTTGGCAAGGCTTGCCAGTGTCTTTTCTATCTTATCGTCCGTGATCACCTTGATCGTTTTGGGCGTTTTCGCCGATGCCTTATCGCGCGCATAATCCAATTGTTTGCTCAGCTGCTTGGGGTTTTGTTCAATGAACTGCTGCGCTACATCACCCAAGGTAGACGGATAGCGATAGCAGGTGGTCAGCCAGCAAATTTCACTGTCGCCGAAACGCTGCGCAAACTCTGTGGTTAAGTTGACATCGGCACCGGCAAAGCGATAAATGGCTTGCCAATCATCCCCCACCGCATACAAGGAAGCGCGTGGTACTTGCGATTCACTGTCCGCTTTACCGTGACACAGTGCCTCGAGCATCGCCAATCGTGCTGGGGAAATGTCTTGGTATTCATCGACCATCACAAATTGAATGGGCGTGACGAATTTTCGCTGCTGAAACAGCTTAGTGGCTTGGGTAATTAAGCTGTCAAAGTCTACGGCATTATCGGCTTTTAGCGCCTGTTTGTAGGCTTGGTATAACGGCCAAATCACCGCCAGTTCATCTTTTAAGGCGGCCTGCGCCTCAAAGCTTGCCAGTTTATCGGTTAGCGCACGCTTGGTGGTATTGGCTTGGATCACCCGTGAAAGACGCGACCAAACCCAGGTGTGCAACCGGCTGTCATGGGCACACGCCGTCAGTTCAGCGTTATCATCAAGCGGCAGTGTTTGCTGCTGATGTAATTTGTCCCAGCGTTTGCGGGTAGTGGGCTGTTGCCAGTGTTCGGCGAGTGTTTGGGTCAGCCACGCCGCTTTGGCCGTCTCATCACTGGCGAGCGGCGAAATAACCGGGGCCTGTCCTTGGTGCTCGGCAAGTTGCTGACGGGCAAAGCCATGAAAGGTGGTGACATTCACCTCATGGCCCGTTTTGGTCTTTATCCGCGTTTTAAGCTCTGTCGCAGCATCACGACCAAAGGCCAGCAACAAAAGCTGCTCAGGCTTGGCTTGACCACTTTCAATTAAATACGCGGCGCGTGCCACCAATACGCTGGTTTTGCCGCTTCCGGGCCCTGCCACCACTAGGGTATAGGATTCATCGGTAAGCGCGGCCTCGCGCTGCCCGGCATTCAATGGCGACGATTCAATGGTATCAAACCAGGTTTGCCACTGGTTAAGCATCGCCGCTTGCCACTGTTGATTGCGGGCTTTCAGCCAGCTTGAGTCGGCCTGCAGCACAGGCGATAGTGTGGTAGCAAGGCTTTCGTCCAAATTGGCCAAGAACGAGGCAGGGATCCCCTCACCTTCCAGCTTATTCAATACCGTTTGTCGGGCGCTGCGTAATTGGGCGACACGCGCATAACCTGGCGCATTCACCAGTGCATCAAACTCGGCCAACAAACTAGGCTGAATCATCGCTAGCCGTTTTTGATAACGGGCGATATAGGCTTGATAGTGGCGGTAAATCGTTTGTCCCGCTTGTTGGGCGTGATCCCATGGCAAGCCAAAGACCTCGAATGGCAGTGGGTCACCCTCATCGGTATAACCGGTCAGCGAAATCGTCCCCCACAGCAACCCACGCGATACCGTTAGCTGTCCATCCCATGCCGAGAAAGGAATGTATTGTCGGTGATGACGAGATTCGAGCAGTAAGCCATCATCTTCAAGCTGCAAGCTGTAATGATCGCCGTAAACAAGCCATTGTGCCCAGCGATTGGCTGTAAGTTTCATATCTCAACGTTATTCAGCGAATAGCGCACGCGTTGTGCCCTAAAAAGATGCTTGGCATGCTACTTCTCAATGCTCGATAAATCAATTTACTAGCGCGATGCCACTGCCTACGCAGTGCGCTGACAACACGAAATTGACCTGCCGCAACCCTTTTCTTATTCCCCGAGAAAATCCCTCATTGAGACTTAGTTTCTGGTTTCATTTCTGCTATCTTGCCAACATTGTTGGCCGGTCATCCTTATTTATGCCTTTTTCTCTGCCACGTTTACCTTTCCTGCCGCTCGCCGTGCGTGAGTATTGGGCGAACCATCGTATTAATGACAGTATTCGCGTCCTTATTGCCCTGATGGGTGTGGCGTTGTACGCGGGATACGCCGGACGCACAGATATTGTGACGCCACTGGTGCTCGGTGTCATTGCCTCGGCATTGGCGGAAGTGGATGATCACTTTTGGGGGCGGTTGCGTGCGCTCGGTGTCACCCTTGTTTGCTTTACCGTAGCGGCCTTCTCGGTCGAGCTACTTTACGACACCCCTTGGCTATTCGCGATTGGCCTGACGACCTCCAGCTTTGGCTTTATCATGCTGGGCGCGATCGGTGAGCGCTATGGCACCATCGCCTTTGCCTCGTTACTTTTGGCGGTTTACACCATGCTGGGGATGGAGCAAGGCAGTGATATGTGGTTACAGCCGATGATGCTGTTATCTGGGGCGCTCTGGTATGGGCTGTTGTCGCTGGCTTGGATCATGATATGGCCTCACCGCCCGGTTCAACACCGATTGGCTGCGGTGTTTCGTCAAACCGCCACTTATATGGAAACCAAATCCAGTTTGTTCCATCCGGTCGCCGAGTTGGTTCCGCAACCGACGCGTATTGCCGCCGCCAACCAAAATGCGCAAGTGGTGGCCGCGCTCAATCAAGCGAAAGCGTCATTACTGGCCCGTGCTCGACGCGGTCGACTCACACAGCGACATCAAACCTTGCTACAAACCTATTTCATTGCCCAAGATATTCACGAACGTGTGAGTTCATCCCATTATCGTTACCAGGATCTGGCGGCGCATTTTTTTCATTCCGATATCCTCTTTCGCTTTGAAGCCTTATTAAACGCGCAAGCGCAAGCCTGCCGGGATGTTGCGCAAGCGATGTCGATCGGTACACACTACCATCACCCGAAAACAGGCCACCAAGCCCTGATGGCAATCAAACAGTCGATGGCCTATTTGTCGGCACAAGAGGAGCAAGACAGCACTCGCCTCGCGCTGCTGCAACAACTCGATTTTCTCTACAAGAACTTGGAGACAGTGGAACAACAACTGGCCAGCTTGAGCCACTTAGCCAGCACGGACAACCTCCAAGAAAGTGAACTGGCCGACCCGGATGCACACTCGTTGGGGGAAATGGCTTACCGCATTCGCCGGCAACTCACGGTTAAATCACTGCGTTTCCGTCATGCGGTGCGTTTGTCCTTATCATTGCTGACCGGCTATGCCCTGATCCAAGGGCTTGGGTTAGAGCACGGCTTTTGGATTTTGATGACCATTCAATTTGTGTGTCAGACCAACTACTCTGCGACACGCAGTAAGTTGAAAGAGCGCATTTTAGGGACGGTCGCCGGTTTACTCTTGGGAGTGCCCGCACTCTACCTTTTCCCTGATCCCAGCAGTCAATTGGCGTTAATGGTGATCACTGGGGTGCTGTTTTTCGCGTTTCGTACCGTGCAATACACGCTCGCCACTTTATTTATTACCCTGCTGGTGCTGATGTGCTTTAGCCAATTTGGCCAAGGCTTCGCGGTTATTCTTCCTCGCCTTGGCGATACCGTGATTGGCTGTTTGATTGCGGTCGCCGCCGTCCGTTATGTGCTACCCGACTGGCAAGCCCACCGCTTGCGCGGGATCATGACTGAAGCGCTACAAGCTAACCGTGACTACTTGGCTCATGTGATTGCGCAATACCGAGTGGGTAAGCGGGACAACCTTGCCTATCGGATCGCGCGTCGACATGCCCATAATGCCGATGCTGAGCTAACCACCGCGATCAGTAACATGCTGGTGGAGCCTGGACGCTATCGCACCAATATTGAAGAGACCTTCCGGTTTTTGTGCTTGAACAACGCTATGCTCAGTTACATTTCCGCTCTTGGTGCGCATCGCAGCCGGATGGATGATGAGGTTAATCATCAAAAGATGGCGCAGCTCCATCGTGAAATTCATCAATCCCTCAACACGTTGACTGAGCGCTTGGGGCAAGCATTGCCTACAGCGTTACCCGCACAAGTGCCCTCAACCGGCACCAAAACACCCACGGGCGAGCCAGTGAGCATTGATGAGCACCACGCCAATGCCACCATCGAGTCACAGTCTCCTACTTACGTGCCTGTTGATAACGCCCCACTCAGCATGGTGCTACAACAGCTACACTTAATTCAACGCATGTTGCCTGAGCTAAATAGTTTAACCGAGACCTTACGTCAGCAAGCACTTAAGCAAAGTCGCGCCTAGAAGGGAAGCAAAGCGGTTACACAAAGGTTAGCGCGGCACTGTCACGAAAAAGGGGCGAGTTACTTCTGGGTTAATAGAACGGGTATCACGTCAGCGCTGTGTAAAATTACACTTATTTACTCAGCGAGTGGTTGAAAGCCTGACCGCGAGGCCGGATATTAATAGTTACGCCACCTGTTGAGGCTGGCAACTATACCGATAATTAAGCGGCCTTATGCCGCCTCATAGCCCGCCTGGAGCAATTATGGCTATTCATGTAGGAATCATCGACTCTGACCCTGTCCGTCTCGTTACCCCTGTTTTGCATCAGCAATTGCCTGTCAGTAAGCTGATACTCATTGGCACGCTGGAGCAAGATCTGGAATTTGAGCGTTTAACGCGTGTGCTGGCGCCCAAGGGGATTGAAACCGAGTTTTTTGAAATCTCGGATGATATCAATATCCGCGAGGTGAAAAGTCAGGTAAAACGTCTTGCCGAGCAGCTCAGTCACTCTTCTGAAGACATCCTTTTTAATGCGAGCTGTGGCCTGCGCCACCAATTACTCTCCGCCTATGAAGTATTTCGTACCTATCAGTGGCCCAGCTATGTGATTGAGCCCTATAGCGACGAGCTTTGTTGGCTGTACCCTGACGGCCTACCCCAGCAACAAGTGGAAGATCATATTAGTCTCACTGAGTATCTAACGATTTTCGGTGCGCGCTGTGAGCACCAAGATGACCAAGTCACAGGGTGTTTAACCAATGACATTTATCGGCTGGGAGAAAAGTGGGCCAGTAATGCCTATGAGCTAGGTCCAGGCCTAGCCACGTTGAACTACCTCGCAACCACCTGTCGTAAAGAGCAGCGTTTAGACGTCGCGCTCAGTGAAAAACAGCAAGGTTATCGTGAGCTTGGTATTCTACTCGACGATCTCTCTGATGCTGGCTTAGCCAGTTACAAGCAAGGGGTGCTGACATTTAGCTGTGAAGAAGCGCGACGTTTTGCCAATGGCGAGTGGTTAGAAAGCTACGTGCACCATACTGTCACCTCCATCCAACAAGAGCTTCCCACCATCCAAGACAGTGCACTTTCCTTGCAGGTTTATCGCCAAATCGGTGAGCGCGAGGTGCGCAATGAGTTAGATGTCGCCATGGTGGTGAATAACAAGCTGCATATTATTGAATGCAAAACCAAAGGCATGTCCAGTGATGGCGACGATACCCTATACAAGCTAGAGTCCTTGCGTGATTTACTCGGAGGATTGCAAGCGCGCGCGATGTTGGTGAGCTTCCGTCCGTTAAGACATCACGATATTACCCGTGCCACCGATTTAGGCTTGGCTCTGATTGGCCCCGACCAACTCGCCAACCTGCGTACCCATCTTTATGACTGGTTTATCGCAGCAGGCGGTACGATTGAGGTAAGAACAAGTTAATCGCTTGTGCGAAGCAATAGGACAGGTTCGCTAAACGGTCGACAATAAAAAACGCGGTGCCCTCGGGCTCCGCGTTTTAGTAGGATAACGATGTCTCGCTTGTTTACAGGAGCTTACGTGCTGCCTCAACCACCACTTTAATTGAGCGCGCTTCCGTCTCTTTCAAGGTCGCGTGATCTGGGGTCTCTTTTTGTGTACGGTTGATAATCACACCGGCCACACAACCTGCACGCAAGCCAGAGCTAGCACACATGGTCAGCAAGGTGGCTGATTCCATCTCAAAGTTCAGCACGCCCATGTCTTGCCATTCTTGCATTGAACCCTGGAAGCGACGCACTACACGGCCGCTAAAGGTATCGTAACGCTCTTGACCTGGATAGAAGGTATCACTGGATGCTGTCACGCCAGTGTGAACCGTGGCGCCGTCGTCATCAACGGCGGCTTTCATGGCCGTGGCAACGTCAAAATCGGCCACCGCTGGGAATTCCATTGGCGCAAAGTGGCTGCTTGCGCCGTCAAGGCGCACAGAGCCAGTGGTGACAATCATATCGCCGACATTAATGTCCGGCTGAATAGCCCCGGTGGTGCCTACACGCAAGAAGGTGCCAACACCAAGTTGTGCCAACTCTTCAACCGCGATAGAGGTCGATGGGCCACCGATACCTGTTGAACAAACCACCACTGACTTGCCATCGAGCCAACCAAGATACAAGGTATATTCACGCTGCGAGGCGAGAAAAGTTGGGTTTTCCATCAAGTTAGCAATTTTTTCAACGCGCGCCGGGTCGCCAGGAATAATCGCTGTGGTTGCGCCTTGAAGATCCGCTTTTGTTACGCCAAGGTGAAATACAGGGGTATCAGACATCATTCGTCTCCTCGCTGGATGCATTTATCCGCATTAGAATTAATGTGGGCCTTGCTGATGAGGCCCGAACTCGTTATTGGTTATGCGTTTAGGATACCCAAATTTGCCACCTTTTGTGTGACCATCATCGACCTATTACTATATTGGACATTACAGATTTCAGAATTTAGAGATCGTTATCACTTTATAAAGGCAAAAGCAGACAGCCTTTGCCCTGTTTTTCAGCGCTAGTCACGAAGTAAACGTAGCGCATTCAGCGTGACCAGCGCGGTAGCACCGCTGTCAGCCAGCACCGCGACCCAAAGTCCTGTGATACCGAGTACACTGGTCACTAAAAACACCCCTTTAAGCCCTAATGCAATGGTGATGTTTTGCCGCACATTCGCTTGGGTCGCGCGCGCCAGTTGCAGGACTCTGGGTAACTCGACCAGCCGGTTATGACTCAATGCCGCCTCGGCCGTTTCTAACGCCACATCGGTACCACTTCCCATTGCCACCCCGACGTGCGATGCTTTCATGGCCGGTGCATCATTGATGCCATCGCCAACCATTGCGATGCGGTATTGCTCCGCCAGCGTTTCTACCGCCTCAACCTTATTCTCCGGCAATAGTCCCGCGCGGTAATCAATACCTAGTTCGCGGGCAATTTCAGCAGCTGAGGTCGGGTTATCACCCGTCAGCATCACAGGCTGAATACCCATCGCACGCAATTGCTCGATGGCTTCTCGCGCATCCTGTCGCAGTGTATCTCGCCAGCCGACCATCCCTTGTGGTTGCTCGTCAATCAGCACAACCGCAACCGTCACCCCGCGCTCGGCCACCGATTTGGCCTCTTGATATTGCGCATGATTTAACGTCGACTCACCCACCTTGTCTAACGCAACCAGCCGGACGGCTTGTCCCTCAACCACGCCTTGCACACCGCGACCGGCATTCGCCTGGATATGCGAGGCATCCGGCACCGAGGTGCCACGCTCGGCGCTATACAAGACCAAGGATTTTGCCAATGGGTGATGGCTACCACGCTCGATGGCGGTCGCCGCTTGCAGTAGCGCCGTTTCCTCACCCTGCCACGCGCGCACATCGGTCACCATGGGTTTACCCTCAGTGAGCGTGCCGGTTTTATCTAAAGAGACGGCATTGACGCTCGCCAGTGTTTCCAGTGCTGCCCCACCTTTGATCAATGCCCCGCGACGTGCCGCGGTGGCGAGCCCAGAGGTAATCGCCGCAGGTGTCGAAATCACGAGCGCACATGGACAGGCGATCAATAACAGTGCTAAGCCTCGATATAACCACTCTTGCCAGCTGGCGGCAAAGAACAGGGGTGGAATCACCACAACTAGCGCGGCGAGCCCAATCATTGCTGGCGTGTACCAGCGGCTGAATTTATCGATAAACCGTTCTATCGGCGCTTTTTTCGACTCGGCCTGCTCAATAAGGCGCAAAATACGGTCAATGGCATTTTCGCCCTGTGCGGATGTCACGGTCAGCTGTACGGTTTTATCGGTTGCAAGGCTGCCCGCCATCACGGTATCACCCGCTTCGATATCGACGGGGATTGGTTCGCCTGTCAGTGCACTCTGATCAAAGCTCGCCGCAGCGTCCATTAGCTGCCCATCCGCGGGGAGTCGCTCACCAGCACTAATTTCAATCCGGTCACCTGGCTGTAGATCACTGGCCGCCACGGTCTCACGTGAACCGTCGCTATCAATTCGCGTCACAGTTTCTGGCACCAATGCCATCAGCGACTGAATGCCATCGCGGGCGCGCGTGGACGCATACCCTTCTAATCGCTCGCCAATCAGAAACAACACCAATACCATTGCCGCTTCGGTGGTCTCTCCAAGATATAACGCACCGATGGCCGCAATACTCATTAAGGTTTCTATCGAAAACGGCGATCCTTGGCGCGCCAATCGACCCGCTTTAAGCACAATAGGAGCGAGGCCAATGACAGTCGCCGCAGTAAACAGCCAATCGGATAAAGAAGCCGACCAATAATGCAGCCCCCAAGCGACCAGCATAATGCCAATTAAACCAAACAGCAGGGCGTCATCACGCCATTTTTGCCAGCCAGAAGGCGCAGTGGCGGTTTGATCCAAGGTGACGAGCGGAAAACCGGCTTTTTTAGCCGCTTGCTCAATGGCAGATTGCGTCTCCGTTGAGGCATCGTGAGTCAAAGCGACTCGTAGTTTTTCGGTCGCAAATAATACTTGTGCGCTCTCTACACCCGGCGTGGCATGAATTGCTTTTTCAAGTTTAGCGGCACAGCTTGGGCAATCCATGCCAGTAACCACCCACTCATGGGTGATGGAGGATAACTGAGGAGATGACGCCGAGGGCGAACTCTGGCAGGTATGGTGACACGAGGTTTGTCGCCTGTCGGGGTCATCATCGCCCGCGCTACCCTCACCCTCTTGGTGACTGGAACAGCAGCTCGACGCTTGGCAGGTATTCGTTACCGTTTGCGTAGACGGAGACACCGTTTGGTGATGCGGTTGATGACAGTGGTGATGTCCACAATGCTTACACATAATCGACTCCTTCTTTGGTCGTTGTGTCATTATCTTGTGGTCAGTATAAGGGTTGGAGCCCACTCCAGAGTCAAGCGCTTATGAAAACAACGCTCATTGAATTTGCCAAACGCTGCACAACAGCAGGGAAAAAGGTGCGCCCAGCAATGATAGCTGAGCGCAATGATCCTATTGGATAATAAAAATATAGCCCTGTAAAATTAGCAGGTTGACGATATCGATAAAGAAAGCCCCCACAATCGGCACCACCATAAAGGCTTGAGGCGCGGGGCCGAAACGATTCACGATTGAGCCCATATTCATCACCGCGGTCGGGGTGGCGCCGAGGCCAAAACCACAATGTCCACCAGCAATCACGGCCCCTGTATAATTACTCCCCATCAACTTGAACGTGACGTAGTAACTAAATAAGCCGATAACCACCGATTGAATCGCCAGAATAATTAAAAATGGGACCGCTAAATCGAGAATGTTCCATAGCTTCAACGTCATTAGCGCCATCGCTAGAAATAATGACAAAGAGACAGTCCCTACCATATCCACGGTTTCTGACTCTAGCTTTCTGAGTTTAAAAACCTCAAGCGTATTGGTGACTATTACACCCAAGAAGAGAGCATAAACAAAGTCAGGCACCATTAGCCATTCAATATTAAACCCGCTTACCCACTCAGATAAATGGCGAGCCCCCGTAATACACAGCAATAAAATAAATAAGACTTCAATGACTTTCTTCGCTGTCACTTTATCTTCTTCATTTTCATTGTACGTGACAAGTTCGGGATATTTTTCGTGTGTTGTGGTGCCACGCCCATATTCAGACTCAAGCTGATGTTTATTAATCAAACGCTGGGCAACTGGGCTACCAATAATACCACCAATCACCAGACCGAGTGTTGCCGACGCCATTGCAATTTCCAAGGTACTTTGAATACCATACTCATCGGTCAAGATCTGGGCCCAAGCCGCGCCGGTTCCGTGCCCGCCAGACAGGGTAATCGATCCAGCGACCAGCCCCATCAATGGATCTAAACCAAGCATCGACGCAAAACTGACACCAATAGCGTTTTGTATAATGATGTACACAGAAGCGATGGCAAGAAACCAAAATACCTTTAAGCCGCCTTTTACTAACTGTTTATAATTTGCTGCCAGACCAACGGTCGCAAAAAACATCAGCATAAACGTATCTTTTAACGGTAAGCTAAATTTAAAATCAATACCGTTGTAGTGTAATATAGAAATAACACACGCAATAATTAACCCGCCCACAATCGGCTCTGGGATATTAAATTTTCTTAATGCGGGCGTTTTTGAATTAACAAAATGGCCTAAAAAAAGGACACCGATGGCAATCAGGAATGATTCTAGCGCACCAATTGAATTGAGTTGATACATATAACCTCTTTGTTTCTCTCACCTCATCCTCCCTGATTGTTTAATTTGACCTTTGTGTTACCTCATTTACATTCACATTGACGTCAATACGGGTTAGCCACACGTCACGATACTCCAGCATCCTGCTTATCGTTTTGCTGCCGCGCTTGGGCTTTTGTACGCCTCAACCTCGCGATAACTGCCCGCTACCAACGGGCGACACAATAGCAGAAAAACGCAAAACAAGCACTAATAATCGAACTATATGTTACCCCATGGCAATTAACTACTTAAATAAGCAGGATTAAAATTGATTGACTAGCACACAATACTGAATGCAAAATAACCACAATTCGTTCAATCTTTGTACGCAATCAGCCACAACGCGCGGAAGGACAGCCGTCAGTCTGGGAGGGGAAACAAGAAAGGCGATGCCATCTTGGTGGCGATAGCAAAAAAGCGCCCCTTACCCAAATAGTAAGGTGCGCGTAATGAAAAACCTCAAACAGGATGGGTCAGACATTCACCCATTTGCATACTGATCGCTTTTAAGACATCTCGACGGGTGATAATACCCACCAATTTGCCCTCGTCGACCACCGGGTACAGTTTAGGCTTGGTGGGCGCCATCATTTCCGCAAGCTTGATAATACTGTCCTCGGATTCAACCGCCAACGCGTTGCTGGTCATACAATCCGCCACGGCGTGTGAATCTTGGCAATGATAGCTGTCACGTAGCAGCTGCTGCAGCATATCTTGCTCGGAGATAAACCCGACCAACCGCTTGTTGGCATCTATCACAGGCCCACCCGTTTGCTGACTACGAAGCAGTTTTTCCAGTGCACTAGAAAGCGGCATATCCGGTGAAAAGGTTACCGGACGTTTGTTCATATAATCTTTAACAGTGATCGACTCCATGTCGCCTCCCTTGACCGTCATGACAATTTGCTGTCCTGTCCTTTAAGTGTTGTCGAAGATGGCGAAATGTCTAAATCACTTTAAACAATTTGTGTTATTGAGCAAATCAATGGAAAACGAATGGCGTTAATCGCTCGGCTACCAGCCCAGTAAACGATAAAGCTCACCGGTTTTGACACTGCGGTGTGCATTGTCGATGGTGCCGTCACTTGCCCACTGTTCAACGACTGGCTGAATGATGGTCTGTGCCGTCTGCCAATCTTGCCCGGCTTCTATTTCGTCGAGGTATAACAGCCTGAGCAATAAGCCATCTAGCCCAGTCAAAAGCTGTTGTGGCGTGCGGTCATTAAAAATCGATGGGAAAACCCGGTCATCGTCATTGGGCAGCCCCATAATTTGTGTCAACTCTTCCACCACGCAGGCCACGAGCTTCCCTTTAGAACGCGCCAAATCAACGGGAATAACGACCGCTGCATGATGAATCGCGCCATCTTGATTGATTCGAAAGTTAGCCGCACACACGGCATCATTTAATGGTGAGACATCGGCATTGTTAAACTGTTTGCGCGCATCATCTAAAAAACGTTCATGATTGGTGAACATAATCGTTAGATTGGCACGCTGCGGAGTCGGCGTTGGAATAAAGTCGATCCCGGTTAGCGTCTCAAGATGTGCAATATGATATGTGACAAGATCGTCGTGTAACTGGCTCGCACTGATCGGATGCGCCACATGATAGCGGATCGGTCCATCCCACTTGCGGACGCCTTGTTCACCTTGCACATACTCGCTCTGAAATGCGATACGATAAAATGCCTCAACAATATAATCAGGCGACTGCCAAGGCTGTTGGTTTGCCATCACAGGCGTCACGGTTAGGCAAAAGCCTAATAATATTGCCCGCAGTAAAAGGCGCGAGTATGAGTGACTCACAGCATTACTCCCAATATCGAATCCCCTAGCTAGCATAGCCACGAAATTACGACGCTTAAATCATTTTTTAACACACGCCAGCGCTGTCTTTTATTTTGTGCACATAACGTGAAAATCTAACATCAGTTCCATTTTTCTAGACACTTTTTGAACCAAATCCTCATTATCACCGCTCAAAAACCCACTTGAGACGCACTCGATGGATAGTAACCAAGGATTTTTAACTCGTTGTAGTATCAGGAGGACACTATGCGTAAAACGCTACTCGCTTTAACCCTTCCATTAGCGATACCTGCTCAGGCTGCCAATGTGGTCGACGCCTCAAGCTTAGATTTGAGCGCGGCATTAAATGATGATCAACCTCGCGCGATGGTGGGCTCATCGCCAGCATTAAGCTTTCGTGAAAAGTCACGCCTACAAGTGGGTAATAAAGCCTTGGTGCGCAAGCAGCAGCTACATCATGGTGTGCCTGTTTACGGTTATTCGGTGGTTGAAAATACCGCCGCACGCGGCTTTGCGCCCAGCGTTAAAGGTGACGTTGTTACTGATATCGAACAAGATATCGGTGGCACACTCCCCATGATTAATCAACAGCAGGCTATCGCGATTGCACAAGGCCAGACTCACCAAGGCAGTCAGCATTTTCACCAAGCGGATGCAAACACAGAGCTTTTGGTCTGGCTGGATAAACAACAAACAGCCCGCCTGGTCTACAAAGTCGACTACCTCGCCAGCGACGATGGTCACCCGTCGCGTCCGATCAAAATTATTGATGCGAAGTCTGGCGATATTCTCGACAGCTGGGACGGCATCGCGCACCTAGAGGCGGGTGGCCCAGGAGGGAACCAAAAAAGTGGCCGGTTTAACTTTGGCCCGAGCACGCAACTCGGTGGATTTCAGGTGAATAGTCGCTGCCAAATGGACAGCCCCGACGTGAAAACCATTAATATGAATAACCGTGAATGGGGCGGAGAGGTTCATCAGTTTAATTGCCCACAAAACACCTATCGCCAAGTCAACGGCGCCTATGCCCCGATGAATGATGCGCAGTTTTTTGGTCAGAAAGTATTTGATATGTACCAAGACTGGCTCGGTGTACGTCCGATTCAACAGAAACTCACCATGCGCGTCCACTACGGTCAAGGTTACGGCAATGCCTTTTGGGATGGCCGGCAAATGACCTTTGGTGACGGTAATCGCAGCATGTATCCCCTCACCACGTGGGATGTCATTGCTCACGAGGTGAGTCATGGTTTTACCGAGCAAAACTCAGGACTTGAGTACCGTGGTATGTCCGGTGGGATGAATGAATCATTCTCGGATGTCGCCGCAGCGGCTCTGGGACAGTACGTGTTTGGTGAGTTTAACTGGAAAATGGGTGAAGACGTGATGAAACATAGCGAAGCCATGCGTTATTTCATCAACCCAAGCCAAGATGGACGCTCCATTGGTCATGTCGACCGCTATTACTCTGGCATCGATGTCCACTTAAGCTCGGGGATTTATAACAAAGCGTTTTACCATCTCGCCACCAGCGACCAATGGAATATCAAAAAGGCCTTTAAAGCATTTGCGACAGCGAATCAGCTTTATTGGCGTCCGAATTCCAGTTTCCAACAAGGTGCGAATGGGGTTTGCGAAGCCGCTAAAGACCTTAACTACCCAGCCGGAGCAGTAAGCCAAGCCTTTGCCGAAGTGGGCATTCAAACTCAGGGCTGCCAAGGGACGGAAGGAAACCCTAAGCCAGACCCAGAGCCACAACCTGAACCAGAGATTTTGCCGCTGACGCTCGATCAGCCGGTGCAAATCCAAGGGCGTGCGGGCGCTGGTTACCAGTTCGTGGTAAAAAATGCGCCTCGCGGCACCGTTTGGCTACAAACCTATCGTGGTCACGGCGAAGTAGACTTATATGCCGCGGTAGGTCGCCCTGCAACTGTCAATGACAACGATTGCGCCTCAACCAATGCAGGCAACGAAGAGTACTGTGGCTTTAGCCAAATTCAGGGCATGGATCTGCACGTCACGGTGGTGGGGGCGCGTGACTATGCGACCAACGTATTAGCACGCCTTGACGATCGCGGGGTTGAGACCAACCGCTGTACCAATATGCCGACTTGGGGTGGATACAACTATTATCCAGCAGGCGTCACCGTTCAGTATCAAGGGCATCTATTCCAGGCCACGCAAGACAACTGGGGCATAGACCCTTTCACTAACCAATGGGTTTGGCAGTATCAAGGCAGCTGCCAAAGCTAAGTGCTCTGCGGCCGACCTTTTGTCGGCCGCTTTATTTGAGTTAACACCGTCTCACGTTACTCTAAGAGTGTGATCCCCTAGCGATTCTTCCCGTCAATGCCTCACCTAACGTCACTGCGCCACTCGCATTACAGTTTTATTGCATCTATGTTAATGATTATTGGTCATAATCTAGCAACGTAGAGGCGATAAATGCGACTAACCGCGTTGAGTCATACTTGGCAGTGGCGCTTTTTGGCCACCCTCTTATTTTTGCTGCCCTCCCTCACATGGGCAGCGAACACGGACGCGTCTTCGCTCCATACCCTCACAATGTTAATGGGGCTGCTCGGTGGCCTGGCGCTGTTTTTATACGGCATGGATAAAATGTCCAAAGCACTAAAAAACGCCGCTGGAAGCCGACTTAAAGCCTTGTTAGCCAAACTCACCACTAACCGAGTCGCCGGTGTCTTCACAGGGGCCGGGGTGACCGCAACCATTCAGTCTTCCTCTGTCACGACTGTGCTGCTCATCGGGTTTATTTCTGCGGGGTTAATGTCGCTCGCGCAAGCAACAGGCGTGATCATGGGTGCCAACATCGGGACAACCATTACCGCCCAAATTGTCGCCTTTAAAATCACTCAAGCCGCCTATCTGATGGTTGCCGTCGGCTTTTTTATTCAATTTACCGCCAAGGCCGATAAAACCAAGCAATACGGTAAAATGCTATTCGGGTTGGGATTGATCTTTACGGGGATGAACGTGATGAGTGAGGCAATGTCACCGCTGCGCGATTATCAGCCGTTTATTGATACCATGGCGAAAATGCACAATCCTTTTTTTGCCATTCTACTGGCGGCCCTGTTTACCGCGCTAGTGCAGTCTTCATCTGCCACAACCGGGATTGTCATCGTCCTCGCGGGGCAAGGCTTTATCTCCCTTGAGGGCGGGATCGCATTAGCGATGGGTGCCAACGTCGGCACCTGTGTGACCGCTCTCCTCGCCGCGATTGGGAAATCGCGAGAGGCTAAACAAACCGCCAGCGTACATATTCTGTTTAACATTATCGGGGTGTTGGTATGGCTTCCATTGATCAGTGTGTTGAGTGATTGGAGCGTCGCACTGTCGCCAAGTCATCCTGACCTCACGGGGGTTGAGCGCTTAGGCGCAGAATTGCCTCGCCAAATTGCCAATGCCAACACCCTATTCAACGTCGTCAATACATTGGTCATGTTGCCGTTTGTCGGCGGGTTTGTTTGGCTCGCCAAGAAAATCATCCCCAAAAAACCTAAGCCTGTCCCAAGTGAACGTCCGAGTGTTTCACCCAAATATCTCTCTAAAGAGCTGCTGATGACACCCGATATCGCCATGGATCAAGCCCAGCTCGAAATTGGCCGCATCGGACGCCGGGTTTGCAATATGATGAATACGCTCCCCCCTCTCACTTCTCAATTAGCCTCCCAGCAAGAGCGAGATGCGGCGACTCATGCATTAGAAAAAATCGACGAGCTTGAGCATCAAGTCGATATTTTGCACGGACATGTGCTTTTTTATCTCGGTCGATTGCGTAAAGAGCCACTCACACAAGCACAGAGTGACCGACAGATCACCCTGATTAGCATTACTGATAAACTCGAGAGCATTGCTGACCTGATTGAGGACACTTTGGTTCCTATCATGGATAAATCACTGCATGCCGAGATCGATATCAGCGATGAGATGCGGGAGACCCTTGATACGATTCAAGATAAAGTCACTCACGCACTGCTAGATAGTGTGAATGCCATTCGGCGTGGCGATAATAACCGCGCGAAACAAGTACTGCACACCAAACGTGCGCTCAACGCCCTATTAGATAAAGTGTTGGCTCACCAAGCCGAGCGCTTGATCGAGCATGATGCCAACCGTCTACAGCTATTCAGCATTGAGATGGAGTGGACTGAGTCTTTGAAACGTGTGTATACAGTGACAAAACGTATCGCCAAATTACACCTGCGCGAAAAAGACTCGCAATGATACATTACTGGCAAATTTTTAAGAGAAAACGGAACCAAGCCCTAATTTTTAGGCTTATTAAGCCCATAGTGTCGGGAAAATAGTTATAACGGCTCCGCCTAAAAACATCTAGGAGCTTGAAATGTATACACTATTTCCTTCCCGACCCAAACCGCTATCGGCACTCATTGCGCTTGCCGCCTTTAGCAGCACCAGTGCATGGGCTAGCGCTCAATGTGATATTGCCGATTTGGCGGCCAACAACACGCCGATCCAAGCGATTATGGATGCGGAACGCGGTTGCTTTACTAGCTGGTATGACACCGCGTCTATTCGATATAACAATCTCTACCAAGAAGCCTTTGTGAGTAAAGTGGCACAGCGTTTATCGCAGACCATTACCCATTATCAGGGTGATGACAGCCAAGCTCGCCAAATTGCTAATTTAGCCGAGTACGTGCGCGCGGCCTACTATGTACGCTTCTACGGTGACAAAGCGAACGCTGATTTTTCTGATGCGCTAGACGATCGCCTCGCGGATACCATCAATGCATTTTTACGCTCGCCTTACGCCACGGCAAAAGGTCGCGCCCAAACTGATGCCTTGCATGGCTTAACGCTGATGGCCGATAGCATCAAGCGCTTGCCGCAAACTTTGGACCTACAAATTCAACTGCTGGAAAACCTCAACCCAGACCGCCTAGACGACCGCCGTTACGCCGATGCGCTCAACAACCTTTTCCGTGCCATGGCAGGTCACCAGTCTCGTCAAGCCTTTTACGATGTGCTCGCCGCCGATCTCTCCTTGATTGACCGCCTTTATCAGTTCGTTGTCAATCATCCTCAGCTATCCAATAGCGACCATGGGGCGTTATTGGTATCAAACACTGTCCGCGAAATGGGACGGCTATTGATGGCCCCCCAAGCCAGCGTGCGAGATCGTGTGATTAGCCATTATCGTGATCTATTACCGCGTTTCCCGCTAGGCGGCAAAAACGACGCCGTATGGGTGGGCATGGCAGAAATGGTGGATGCTTACGCCCCCGACAAGGTGACGGAATTAGGTTTGTCTGATGCCAAAGCAACACTGGAAGCCAAAGTGGTGCCTTATCGCCATCAATGTGACGGCCCGGCCATTATTCGTTCACAAAGCATGACACAAGCGCAATCGCAGCAGGCATGTGAAAGCCTGCACGATAAAGAAGTGGCCTTTCATCAAACCGTGAACTCAGGTTATCAAGCGGTCGCCGACGATCTGAACGACAGCGTTGAAGTCGTGGTGTTTGATAACCCATCGGACTACAAAACCTATTCAGCCTTTTTGTTTGGTAACTCGACCGATAATGGCGGCCAATACCTAGAAGGAAATCCTGCCGATCCAGACAACCAAGCCCGTTTTATCGCTTACCGCAATGATAATGGCCAATCGCTTTCAATTTGGAACCTCGAGCACGAGTACGTTCATTATCTCGATGGGCGCTTTAATATGTATGGCGACTTTAACGACGTACTTCGCCACGGCCACACCGTATGGTGGCTAGAAGGCTTTGCTGAATACATGGCCCATGGCGATGACTATGCCGACGCCATACGCTTGGGCAAAGAAGGCGGCTATTCACTCAGTGACGTATTTGCCACCACCTATCAGCACGATGTGAACCGCGTTTATCGCTGGGGATATTTGGCGGTACGCTTCTTGTTTGAAAAGCACCCAGAAGCTGTCAATGCGTTGCTCGCAGCCGGCCGAGCTGGACACTTTGAAAAATGGTCGAGCTTGGTAAAGGATTATGGTGAACAGTATGGTCCCGCATTTTCACAATGGCTGACCACGCTGGATAGTTCAGATAGCGGCGAGCCGCCTCATCCAGATCCTGATCCCGAGCCAGAGCCGGAACCAGAACCAGAACCAGAACATCCAGACGTCACAACCCTGTCTCTAGGTCAAACCGTTACCATTAGTGGACAAGCCTACAGTGAGCACCTGTATCAAATTGACCTTACCCAACCTGCTAGCGCGCTGACATTTAGCATTGAAGGACAGGGCAATGCCGATCTCTACGTGGCGAAAGATCGTCAAGCGCACTATTACGATTTTGATGCCACCGAGTGGAACCAGACAAGTAATGAAACCGTGACCCTTAACGATGTAGAGCCAGGCCGCTATACCTTAAGTGTCACCGGGCGCGGTGACTTTACCGATGTCACCCTCAAAGTGAATGCGGAAGGCCAAGTACAACCCGAGCCAACGCCAGAACCACAGCCTGAAACGCCAGCTGGCACCGATGACTTGCGCCCGATGCAACTTAACGTCGCCAGCCCCAACAGTATTAGCGTTTATCAACGTCGCTACCTATATGCCGATGTGCCAGAAGGCGCAACCAAAGCGCAAGTGTGGGTCATGGCGGATGGTGACGCCGGAAACCTGAGCGTATTCGCCGCCGAGGATTACTGGCCAACGCAAGCGCAAAATCAAGCCGTTTCAGACGTGCCGGGCAGCAACCAGTACATTGAAGTCGATTTAAATGACCGACAGCGCCTGCATTTGCTACTCGCCGGTGATGGAAGCCGAAGCCAAACCGATGTGCGTGTTTACTTTCGCTGATCGCTAAGCGCTAAGCGCTAAGCGCTAAGAAAATGCTACCAAGCGCCACCGCCGAGTGGCGCTTTTTTGTTCGATTTCCATAGGAGGAGGAAAATAATAGAAAGAGGAAAAACGCTTAAGGAATGATTTCTGTTTTCACGCTCCCACAAACTGAGATAATGCCGCGATGGCTGGCCTTGTATCACTGTTCACGATTAATAAGGAGAAACCATGACCGAATGGGAAAAGATGTGCCAAGGACTTGTCTTCGATGACAGTGATGGCTCTATTGATATCAGGCGAGACCATGCCACACGAACCTTACTGGCATTCAATCAAACAATAGAGGCGACGACAAGGCAGCAACTGCTGCGCGAGTTACTGAGTGCTATCGGCGAAGGTTCGGTGATCCAACCGCCGTTCCATTGTGAGTTTGGTGAAACCATTCGGGTTGGCAGCAATACCTTAATCAATATGAATGTCACTATGCTCGATGGCGCTCCGATCACGATTGGTCACCATGTGCTGATTGGCCCCAATACCCAGTTTTACACCCCTACCCACTCTCTCGATTATCAAAGCCGGCGCGCGTGGGAGACTTGGTGTAAACCCATCGTGGTGGAAGACGATGTGTGGATTGGCGGCAATGTGGTTATCTGTCAGGGCGTCACGATCGGGGCACGCAGCGTCATCGCCGCCAACTCGGTGGTTAAGCACGACGTGCCGCCTGACAGTCTGTACGGAGGGACACCTGCTCGCCACCTCAAAGCACTGAGCAGCAAGCAAGAGGCGTGAGCAAATTCAACGCGTCATATTGCGCCAATGAATTAGTCTATGAACGCACTGTTTTGCAACTATCACACAAGTTCTTGAGGTCGAACGCCCCCAACAGCCATCTGAAAAGAAAAGCCGCACCTCTTGGGTGCGGCACGTTTGCTAACAGCTTGCTGTTTCGCCTTACTGAGCAGGCTTAATCGTCAACTCAGCATTGTCAAATCCGAGCGCGGCCAACTCATCCGAATCAAAATTAGAAATAAGCTCCACCCCATTTACGCGATCATGGCTTGCCATCAGGGGCGCAGACCGCTTGCTACGCGTAGCGTGGTGAGAGGTAAACGATTTGGCTTGTCCAACTTCAATGGTGCCCGCATATTGAGATTCTGCATAGAAGTCGCCAGACACATACGAGTAGAAAGGACGCAAGCTCTTTCCTGTCGCCCACTGCATACTTTGCAGTCCGTATTTTTCAATGGCCCAGCTCCAGTCCCACCATTTGACTTCACCCGGGATATAGCGGTGGTGCCACTGGTAAGCAATATCGTGCTCAGGCTTACTGCTGCGTCCCATCGTAAAGGTATGTCGTGAAGTAGGACGATTTTCAGGGTGCGAATGCCATGCGTTGCCGTTCCAACGCAAGAAGCCGTCAAACGTCACGTCATAACTAATATCGGCGCCAAAGCGATACGGATAAGAAATGCTCGATCGATAAAGTTCAACGCGAATAGGGATCTCTGAATTCGCCGGAACAAATGGACGCGCTTGTAGCGTCACTTGCTCACTGCTCGAGCCACCGTTGCTGTTGGCAAAACTTTGATTCGCCTCAAATGAAATAGTGAGTTTGGTGTCGCCGACCAATGGCCACTTAAATTCGTTTTCTGTCTGTACTTTTTGCGCAAACCCATAGGTGTTGGTTTTCTCCCAATTGGTGGCTTCATCGACTTTAAGATCAACGACAACCTGTTGATCAACATCGGTATTATTACGTGCTACCGCTGAAACCGTTTTAACTAACTGGCGATCAGACTCGACCACATCACCATGCCAAAAATCGCTGTCATTTAAGGTGTAAGCAAAGTTATCCACTTTGATGGTGGTTTTATCGTCACAGCGGTAGCCATCACATCCACCATCATTGTTGCCGCGGATCAACCATTGATCGCCGGAACGCCAAACGTTCATGTCTTCACCAACGTAATCGCTGTGGTTACCACCTACCCATGCATAACCCAGGTAATGCGCGAGGTAACTCAGCGGCTTGACAAATTCACTGCGGTTATTGACCAGTGAATATTGGACATCGAGCTCAGTCCCTTCTGGTACGCTTTGCGCGGCGTAATCCGGGATCTCGCCCTCATCATTGATGGGATAACACCATGTATCTTTCGTTTGGCCGTAGTGTTTGATTTCACCGTTATAGCCGCTACCCATGATCGCCCAATCGCCTTCGAGTCCAGCGATTTGCCATTTCCCCATGCGATCCATCAAAAAGTGGCGGAGGGTACTCGCCTCGTCTGCCGTTAATGGCCGATAGTTGGCCCGGCATTGATCCTCGCCTAAGGTATCGAGCACAATTTGATCAGGGTATATGTTTGCCTGCGCGAGCCCTGCATAAACCAGTATTGATAAGCTGGACAGCGTGAGCGCGGTTACATGTGTTTTATTCGCCATTTAACGTATTCCTTATCAAGCATTAATACGAGTTATTGTGCGACTGTCATGGTGGTCGCAGCCCTTACCCTTTCATAACGAATCAATAAAAAATAATGAAAAGCATTGAATTTAATTACCCTTAAATTTCATAATCTTATCGAGTTTAATTCAAAAGTATACGGGATATTCAATGTGATATTTATTCAATGATCGGAGGAGGTTATAGCGACAAAAAATAGAGTATAGGCTCTATTTTCAGAGCCATTAAAGAGCAAAAATCCAAACATGCCATTTAATTTAGCTAACGCTAATTCAAATAAGGCCGCTATTTTTCCTGTTGGAGAAATTTATCTATTTTTTGTGTCGCATGAATAATATTGAGCGGAGAGTATCGAATAAACGTGCTTCGGTGTGTCTTCTTTGAAACAAAAAGAAGAGTGGCGTACTTATATTTTTTTTCAGTATAAACAAGGCAGTTACACTGGCTGTGGGTCAAAAATTGCTCTATGGAAAAACCAAGTTCACTGCCAGGCGGGTAAAACACGTAAAGCGTCCCAATACGCTTTTGATTTAATCCTCCTCGCTGAACCAAATCACTCCACCGCCACCCATTGATTTTTCCAACCACGAACACGCTTGTCGCCACGCACAGCAGTAATGTCATCGCAATTAACAAACACTGCCGGTAGAGCGGCGCGTTGCGTCGTCCTTGACTGACCACTTGAGTTTGGGCGGGTTGTGTTTCTTTAGAAGATGCCGAGTGTTGCCCTGACGCATCATCGCTGCACACCAGATCAGCAGGAGGATAGGAGATCATACCTTCAGTTAACCGATAACCATACTTAGGAACAGTGATCACCAATGAGGCATCCGCACCGACTGCAAGCAATGCACGCCGTAGTGCACTGATCGATTTTGCCAACGATGTCTGGCCAATGTATTCATTGCCCCAACCATAACAAATCAGTGTCTTCTTGCTCACCGCCTGAGGTGAGTGTTTTAAAAGGCATTCGAGTATAAGTGTCTCGCGACATCCAATTCGTGTTGACTTGTGACCGTTGTGAAGTTTCCTTGCGACATTGTCGAAATAAATCATAGTGTTTTTCTTTTAATAATAAAACAATCAATTATTTAGTGCGATAAGCATCGTTTTATTTAGAAACAAGATCACATTTCAACAAATGATGTGATTAATCCGTTTATTTATAAAAACATTACCCCTTAACAATATAAGGTTAATGCTTGTTCCGGCTGATGCCTGTTTACACAAAATACGGTTGTTTACTATACAAAACAACGACGTGGATAGCGTGTTTTTTTCTTTTTACGTTTAAATGCTGTTTTATTGACCAATTTATCACTATGGCATTTATTGCATAATACGCTATATAATATTGAGTGTTTACTCAAAACAGGTTGGCAACAAATATGAAATATATTTATAAAGCACTCTGTATCGTCTCGTTATTGCTGTCTACGGCAAGCTTTTCAGCCATCGGTCCTTACAGCGTGGTGTTAATTCATGGTTTTCAACCCGATCAGCTACAAAGCCGTCCAGACCATGATCAAGTTGCCGTGGATGGCTCAGACTACTGGCAAAACTACTGGTTACAGCATGCTGATGCCCGTATCGATTGGCCCGCCCACGAACGCATCGAAGGAAAGATTGCCTCAGATTATCTATGGCCTGCATTAAAAAGGCTTTCAGAGCAAGAAACCTGTCTGTCCGGCTGCCTTTTAGTCACCCACTCTACCGGCGACTTGGTAGCACGCTACCTGTTAGATAATCAAGAAAACTGGCTGACCAACGCAGGGCTCGAACCTCTTAATATTGTCGGTACCTTTGACTTCGCCGGTGCGGGTGGCGGCGTTGAGTTGGCCAATATCGCGGTGAATGTTACCGAAGGCGGCGGCTGGCTCAATCATGCCATGAAAAAAGCCGTGTCACTATGGATGGGACAACTCCCCAGCAAGGGCAATATCGGCGTACTGAACGACTTGAAAGTGGCCAACGCGCGACAACTCGCGATGTGGCCTGATAATCGCGTACCGCGTATTCGTTTTGTCGGAAATGGTTCTGACTTCTTGGGGGCGACATCTCCCTTTATTCCAGGTAGTGATGATGGTGTGGTTGCCGCCCACTCCGCCTGTGGCGCTGCCGATGCCCATGCATTTGATAGCTGTTCGACCGCGATTGAGTTCGACGGCCAGTTAGATTATGTCCACAAAGGGGTTAGACGTTTTATGCCCTCGCACTATCCACTGTTGATGGGCGACAAATACAGCCACCTCACTATCTTTAACCCTTGGCACAAGGGGAAGGTGACGGCAACCGATCCAGAGCTTGTGCTCGGCGATCAGTCTCGTATCGCCGTCGAGACCGTTGACGAAGATGGCTGGTTCGGCAAGAAATACCGCTTTGTCCTTGATTCAGACCGTGACACCTTGTCAGAGCTGGTCCATGCTCTTCCACAATAATTTCGGATACACTGTGACGTCATTAACAAAGCTGCCCTTTCATCGATACAAGGGCAGTAGGACGACTGATTCGCTTTTCTTTCCTGTGCTACCGTGCCTGTAACACATTAATTAGGGATTGCTATGACTCGACTGCTACTCGCAGTAACCTTGGTCGTATCCATTGGCATTACTGCCTACCTATGGCTTGATACTCCCGGCGCGCCGCCCACCAAAATGACGGCTGAACAGAGCATTCAACAGCCATCGCCCGACGTTGCCGAATACGAGCCATCGACGCCAGCGTCTACCCCTCGAAATGAGCAATATCGTCCAGAAGAACCCGATATCGTACAAACCTCGATGGCACCGACACTGAGCTACATTGCGGCCGACTATGCAGAGCAAATCCAGCACCCCTCCTATTCGATCCCTATTCCATCGAAGCAAAGCCCTTATCTACACTGGAATCGATATGTCTCGACGCCGATGCCGATCCTCGATGGCTCGGTAAAAGCAGCATTAAAGCTCAACCAATACCGCTACTTTTATCCGGAAAATATTCAAGCCTCACTGATCACCCCGGCCTCTTTTAATCACGCGACTGTGTCGGTCATTGATGTCGAGACTAATCGGGAATTGACCCGCCTCAATGTGACAGAGACACAGTGGAACATTGAGCCCGAAGCTGACTGGCCCATTGAGCTTCGCCTCAAAGCGGCTCTCAATTTTGACGGGGGCGACGACGTGCTCACTGCCGACTTTCGTCTTTATCAACCTATTGCGGAAGTGAAAGGGGTGAAGCCGGTTTTCGGCCGCGGGCCAGATATGGTGATACCACTGGTTTTGGATATCGACAAAAGCGGTATTTACCGAGTGCGTGCCAATCTATTTACTGCTGACGATCAACCCGTTGCGGCATTAACCAGTAAGACACGCCTCAGTGAAGGAGAGCAAACTCTGGCGCTACGCGCGTTCAAAGCCGCAATGCGTGGCTATGGTGATGAATGGCAACTGAAAGACGTGGTCATTGAGCGTATGTCCGGTTATCCCGGTGAACGGGCACAATTTGGCATCAGCCCACAAGACTATTATTCACTCGGTACTTTCGATACCGGACAATTATCCGACGAGCCCTATCAAATGAACGAGCAAGAGCGGATGCAATTGGAGTTTCTGCAACGCGCAGCGCAACAATCTTAGTCGCCCGCGACAGGCTCTGACGCCAAGCGTTCGATTTGTTCACGTGCGGTATGGATGCACTGGCGTACCACCCGAGCAGTATTGGTACGCTGCCACGCCAACACGACGTGACTCACCAAGGGCATGTCCTCAACGCTTACCACAGCAACATGGTCGCTCAGTTGCGTCGTCAATGATTCAGGCACTAGGGCAATCCCAAACCCCGCGGAAACCATCGCCGTTGCCGAATGCAATTGCGGCGCCAACGAAGCATTCGATGGCGTCAGTCCTGCCCCTTTTAACCCATCCACTAAGGCATCGTGTAATCCGGGGCCAATATCACGCGGAAACAGAATAATCGGATCATGCCCTAGTTGTGACAACGTCACGCTTTGCTGCTTGGCAAAAGCATGATGAGCAGGCACCACCAGCTTAAACGGATCAGAAAAAAGCGGCGTGTGCGCCACGTGGTCACTGGCATAACAAGGCAGGCGAAGAAAGGCGAGATCGACATCCTGCTGGCGCAAGGTTTCCACCAGCGCAGGCATGGGTAACTCTATCGGTTGAAAATCAATGTCTGGATGGGATTGCTGTAACCGCCGAACAAGCTCTAACACCGCTTGGCTCACCACCGTCGAGCTGGCAAAACCAAGTCGCAGTTGATTTCGCTCGCCTCGCGCGACTTGTTTGACCCGCTGCACCGCATGATCTAACTGCGCCAAGATTTTCACCGCATCATCATAAAGCACCTGACCGGCGGGTGTTAACGCCACCCCGCGCGATAAGCGTTCAAACAAAGGCACCCCCACCTCTTGCTCTAGCTTTTTAATTTGTTGACTCAGTGGTGGTTGCGCAATGCCCAACTTTTCAGCTGCGCGGGTAAAGTGCTGGCACTCTGCCACCGTTACAAAATACCGTAAATACCTTAGCTCCATGACCTTACCTCTGAGAACTTTCTGGTATTCAGTATCTTAACACGTTTTTTATGTGCCATATCTTTTCGATATCAAAGCCAACCTTTTTTGTATTGGATGCTATCCACGCCAGCTCGCATCATAGCCATAGGTATCACGCAACCAACCGTTTGGTTATCAGAACGGTTGTTAAACACGGTTAACGAGGACGCTTTATGAGCACCCAAACCTGCCACTGCGCCGAGCACATTGCGGCCGCCTATGTTGAACATCACCAACACACTGGAGAGGGCGAAATCTATCAAACCTCTTTGATGAGTGCCTTGATTGATGGCGTTTACGAAGGAGAAACCACCATGGCCGATCTCCTTAAACATGGCGACTTCGGCCTCGGCACATTCAACCAACTCGACGGTGAACTCATCGCCTTTGATAAAACCCTATTCCAACTGCGCAGTGATGGCTCGGCGCGTCATGCCGATCCAGAGCAAAAGACTCCCTTTGCGGTCATGACCTTCTTCAAGTCAGAGATCAGCCAGTCTTTTGATCATCCCATGTCGCGCCAAGAGCTGCACGATGTCATCGATAGCTGGGTGCCAAGCGACAATATTTTTTGTGCGGTTCGTATCGATGGGGCCTTTGAACATGTGCGCACCCGTACTGTGCCCAAACAAACTCCGCCGTACAAACCCATGCTTGAGGCTATCGCCGCCCAGCCAGAGTTTCGCTTTGATCATGTCAATGGCGTGATTGCGGGCTTTCGCAGCCCACAGTATACCCAAGGGATCAACGTCGCTGGCTATCACGAGCATTTTATCACTGACACACGCCAAGGCGGGGGGCATGTTCAAGACTACGAATTGGCCTGTGGCACCTTGCAAATTGGTCGAGTCTCAAAATTGGTCATTGATCTACCAACGAATGCCAGCTTCCTCGGCGCGAACTTAACCCCGGACAACATACACGCCGCTATCGAACAAGCAGAAAAATAATATCACCTCCCATAGGGAGCTAACCTCACGAGGAGCCCAAGATGACAAAAACAACACAGTGGGACACAGGCGCACAACTGGTCGCAAATCACCTAGAACGCCAAGGCGTCGATTATATCTTTGGTATTCCCGGGGCAAAAATTGATCGCCTCTTTGATGCGATTGAAGATACCAATATTAAAATGATCCCGGTCCGCCATGAGGCGAATGGCGCCTTTATGGCCGGTGTTATTGGCCGCTTAACCGGTAAAGCGGGCGTTACCATGGCAACATCCGGTCCGGGCTGCACGAACCTAGTGACTGGCGTGGCGACCGCCAATTCTGAAGGCGATCCTGTGGTTGCTTTAGGAGGGGCGGTGAAACGGGCCGATCAACAAAAACAAACCCACCAAAGCCTAGATACCGTCAGCATTTTCAATTCGGTGACCAAGTACAGTGCTGAAGTACAAGCAGCTTCAGCCACCTCTGAAATTCTTGCCAACGCTTTTCGTGCGGCAGAAAGCGGTCGCCCAGGCGCTGCCTTTGTCAGTCTACCGATGGATATTCTCAACCAACCCGTGGAGAGTGGCGTACTCGCCCCCTCATTTCCTGCCCCGCTAGGCGTGGCCGATACACGCTCTATCCGCGAAGCGGCAAACAAAATCAAAGGGGCGCGTAATCCAGTATTTTTACTCGGTTTGCAAGCCAGCCGCCCCGAAAATGCGGCAGCCATTCGCGCCCTACTCAATCGTACCCAGCTTCCGGTCATAGGGACCTACCAGGCCGCTGGCACCGTCGACATCACCTACTATCAGCGCTTTGCGGGTCGGGTCGGATTATTTAATAATCAACCGGGCGATCTTTTGTTAGCGAACGCTGATCTGATCGTCACCATTGGTTTTGGCCCGATTGAGTATGACCCAGAGCTTTGGAACACCCAACATACCGATATTGTCCATATTGATGTGGCCCCTGCAGAAATTGAGCACTATTACCGCCCCAGTGTCGAGCTTGTTGGCCAAATTGAGCCAACCCTTAATGCGCTTACCGAGCAGCTCGACCATCAGTGGTTAATGCCCGCCTCGACGGTCGATCTGCTGGAAGAAGTCGCCCACCAGCGCCAAGCCATTCGAGCATACAGTCGTTCACACCAAGATTTCGCCATGCATCCACTGCATTTGATCAAGGCAATGCAGGATGTGATCACGCCAGATACCACCTTGTGCCTAGACATGGGCAGCTTCCATATCTGGATCGCCCGTTACCTCAACTGTTTCCGTTCCCGTCAATTGTTGGTCTCGAACGGTCAACAAACCATGGGCGTCGCCCTTCCTTGGGGGATTGGTGCGAGCTTGCTCAACCCCGATCGCAAAGTGGTGTCCGTGTCCGGAGACGGTGGATTTATGCAATCAAGCATGGAGCTTGAAACCGCAGTCCGCCTTAAATGCAACTTGCTACACATCATTTGGGTCGACAACGCCTACAACATGGTGGAGATGCAAGAAGTCAAAAAATATCAGCGCTTTTCTGGTGTGAAATTTGGCCCGATTGACTTTAAAGCCTACGCCGAGTCCTTTGGTGCTAAAGGCTTTGCGGTGACACGACAAGAAGATTTAGTCACTCAACTGAAACAAGCCATGGATACCCAAGGCCCAGCTGTTATCGCCATTCCCGTGGACTACAGCGACAACTTTAAGCTAATGGCCCCACGCGAGGCCGGCAGCATGGATCCGGTATTCGCCTGATCAAACAGACATAAAGGAGAACACAATGAAAGGTATTAACCAAAAAGTCGCATTGATTACCGGTGCCGCCAACGGTATTGGCGCCGCGATTACCGACCGCCTTTATCAAGAAGGCGCCAAAGTGGCCATTGCGGACTGGAACCAAGCGGCATTAAATGACACAGCTGCAAAATACGATGCTGATCGCGTCTTGAAGCTCTCTGTCGATGTGTCAGATCCAAAAGCGGTAGAAGCCATGATTCAAGAAGTGGTGTCTCACTTTGGTCAGTTAGATATGCTGATCAATAACGCTGGGGTGCATACACCTGGCTCGGTGATTGACGGCACATTGGACGACTGGGAAAAAGTATCAGGTGTCGATATTGATGGTGTGGTTTTTTGCGCTAAATACGCCATGCCTGAGTTAATAAAAACCAAAGGCTCGATGGTAAATACGGCGTCAGTATCAGGCCTGGGCGGTGATTGGGGCGCGGCTTTTTACTGTGCTGCAAAAGGCGCGGTTGCGAATCTAACACGTGCCATGGCACTCGATCACGGCCTTCAAGGGGTGCGTATTAATGCCGTTTGCCCGAGCTTAGTCAAAACCAATATGACTAATGGCTGGCCTGAATCGGTGCGGGAAAAGTTCAATGAACGTATCGCACTAGGTCGTCCAGCAGAGCCTGAAGAGGTTGCTTCTGCGGTAGCATTTCTTGTCAGTGACGATGCGTCATTTATTTCCGGTGTTAATCTCCCCGTCGACGGGGGTGCCACCGCCTCGGATGGTCAACCTAAAATCGTCTAATAAACCGTCAAGCGTCCCAATGCGTCCGTGTTATCGGGCGCTTTTTTGTGAAACGCTATAAGACGCGATGTAATCAGACGCGATGTAATCAGACGCACTGCCAGTCCACGCGCTGCGAACACGCGCGAACCGTTACGCAAGGTGAAAATCAATCACAAACAACGGCGGGCGTTCTGGGTAGATTTGCAAAATCAGCGCCTTCAACTCGGAAAGTGACATCCCCTCTTGTTCAGCATGGCGAGCATTAATGTCCTCGAACGCTAGTGGAGCAACGCTGTCGATCACAATGTCACACACATAATTATCGGTTTCTAGCTGATGCACCGCGACACGCGAACCAGGTTGATAGTGACTTTCGGACTCATCGCGAATGGTGATGGTTTTAACACCAGCGGCCACCATGGGCGTTAAGGTGGAGAAGAAGGTGATTTTGGTCGGGGCAGTCATGTTGTTTGCTTCCAAACTGTGTTGGTCAAGGGGGCGATACGATTTAAAAAGCCCGCGAGCACCTGCACGCGGGCTTTACATGCCTTGCGACGTTACGCCATCATCGGCACCAATACAAGGGTGCCAATAATCACAGTAATTAACCCGCAAAGCACCGGCACCGAGGTGCGTTTAACCACCTCAAACGGGCTGAGTTTTGCCATCCCTGAGGTCGCTACAATCACGCCTGATACCGGCGAAACCGTGCGGCCTAAGTTAGAGGCTTGCAACATGGGGATAATCAAAAAGGCTGGGTTAAGTCCCATCTTCGCGGCTAACGATGGCGCGAGTTCGACAAACGCATAGAAAGGCGCATTGCCCGATCCAGTCGCAATCGCAGCCGCTACAGTGAGCAGGGTTAGCAACAACATCAGCGCGATACCGCCTGCGCCCGCACTTTCCGCCAGGCCCAATAGGTTGTCAATCGCACCAATCGACATCAAGCCTTGGGCAAACACCCCGGCAGCCACCAACAGCATCACCACGCCTTTAAAGGCATCCGCCATACCTTCGTAGCAGGCGTCGAGATCTTCTAGTGTTCTTCTACCATCAAATTTCTTGGTCGCAAAGTCCACCAATGCCCCCAAAAATATTGACAGCACCACAATGGTGTAGATATCGAGATAGAGACCTGGAATAGTTTCACCGTTAAACAAAAACACCCCAATAATGGGTAAAAACGGCAACACCGCATAATAAGCAGGCGCATGCGTTTCTATCTCAGAAACATCCACACGCTCCATCGGCGTGTTTTCTTTGTTATCCAGATATTTATTCCAAAAGTAAGCCGCGGCGGCCATCACGATGATCGCGCAAATAGAGACCGGCAATACGGTTTCGACCGCAAACACGTGAAGCGGTAGGCCTGCTTTTTCCGCTGCAATCACCACATCGCCCGACGTGGGTGACAAGATAATCGCAGCGGGAGATGCACAAACCGCGGTGGCAGCAGGACGAGAAATGCCCATCGCGGTCATCATCGGGAACAAGGTCGCCATCAGAAGGACCCCCAATCCAGTGGCAGAGCTGACCGCCAGCGACATCAAACAGGCCACGATGTAAGCCGCCACCAGCAGCACATAGGGTGACTTGATCACCGAGAGCGGCTTAGAAAACTGTTTCACCACGACGTTGTTGGCACCAATGTGCGACATATAGGCCGCAAAGCCGCACAACAACATAATTTGCATCCCGAGACCACCACCCCGGTATTGCAGCATGTATTTCACGTATTCAAGCGAGTCGGTAAACAGGTTGCCCGTCGACGTCAATTTAGCCGGCAGGACACTGTGCCCAATTAGCCCTGTGATAATCAGTAATAAAATCCCTGCGGTTAGCAAGGTACTTGCAGGACGATAACCTTTGACAATGAAGTAACCCACGGCCACTGTTACAACTAGCCCAATGAGCAGCTCTAGCATAATTCACTCCGCCAGATGGTAAAAATAAAAGAATGGGATGGAATTTACTCAGCTCACTGTACTAAACCCCTGCCTGTAGCACGACACAAACCAAGCCCGAGCTTGATTTAAGACAAATAAAAAGCCGCCTCTCAATAAAAGGCGGCTTGGCGATCACAGTTTATCTTGATTCGGTTATCGACTAGTGGTGAAGATCAAAGCGGTCAGCATTCATCACCTTCACCCACGCTGCAACAAAATCGTGCACAAACTTGGTTTGGTTATCATCTTGCGCGTAGAACTCAGCGTAAGCGCGCAATATAGAGTTTGAGCCAAACACGAGATCGACGCGACTTGCCGTCCACTTCACCGCGCCAGAATCGCGTGCAATGATTTCATAGCGGTTGCGGCCGACGGGTTTCCATTGATACGCCATGTCTGTTAGGTTGACAAAAAAGTCATGACTTAGCTGACCCACTCGGTCAGTCAGCACACCTTCCGGCGCACCGCCATAATTGGTACCCAGTACGCGCATTCCTCCCAGTAGCACCGTCATTTCAGGGGCCGTGAGTCCCATCAATTGGGCACGATCGAGCAGTAACTCTTCAGGCTGAACGGTGTAGTCTTTTTTCAGCCAGTTGCGGAATCCATCTGCAACCGGTTCTAACACCTCAAACGAAGCAATATCGGTTTGCTCCATGGTCGCATCACCGCGGCCAGGTGCGAAGGGGACGTCGACGGGGACGCCAGCCGCTTTTGCCGCTTCTTCGATGCCTTGGTTGCCTGCTAGCACGATGGTATCGGCCAGACTAACCTGATGCTTCTGGGCAATATTACTCAGCACGTTAATCACCTTCGCTAGACGCTCCGGTTCGTTCCCGAGCCAATCTTTTTGCGGTGCTAGGCGAATCCGCGCGCCGTTCGCCCCACCCCGCTTATCGGATTGGCGATAAGTCCGTGCGCTATCCCATGCGGTGGTCACTTTCTCTGCCAGCGTCAGGTCACTGTTGGCAATATCTGCTTTTACCGCCGCGACGTCATAATCGGCACGCCCTGCCGGCACAGGATCTTGCCAAATCAAATCCTCACTCGGCACATCTGGGCCGATATAGCGCGATTTGGGTCCCATATCGCGGTGCGTGAGTTTAAACCAAGCTTTAGCAAAGGCATCCGCTAACTGCTCGGGATTTTGATAGAAACGCTCCGCAATTTTGCGATAAGTCGGATCCATTTTGAGTGCCATGTCGGCATCCGTCATCATCGGATTACGACGACTGGTGGGGTCTTCCACATCGACAGGTTTATCTTCTTCTTTGATGTCGATAGGCTCCCACTGCCAGGCACCCGCAGGGCTTTTCTTCAATTCCCACTCGTAGTTAAACAGGAGATAAAAGTAGCCGTTATCCCATTGCGTGGGATGGGTAGTCCAAGCCCCTTCAATGCCACTGGTGACCGTATCACGTCCAATGCCGCGCGCTTGGTGGTTGTTCCAGCCTAAGCCTTGCTCATCAACGTCGGCCGCTTCAGGCTCAGGTCCTAATACGCTCGCATCGCCATTACCGTGACATTTACCCACGGTATGGCCACCGGCAGTTAGCGCGACAGTTTCTTCATCGTTCATCGCCATCCGCTCGAAGGTGACACGCATATCTTGCGCGGTTTTAAGCGGATCGGGATGACCATCTACCCCTTCTGGGTTGACATAAATCAGCCCCATCATCACCGCCGCCAATGGGTTTTCCAGATCGCGCTCGCCAGAGTAGCGACTGTTCTCAGCATCACTTGGGGCCAACCATTCTTTTTCTGCGCCCCAGTAGGTATCTTTCTCAGGGTGCCAAATATCCTCGCGGCCAAATGCGAACCCATAGGTTTTTAAGCCCATCGATTCATAAGCCATCGTCCCCGCAAGTAACATTAAATCGGCCCAGCTAATTTTGTTGCCGTATTTTTTCTTAATCGGCCATAGAAGACGACGAGCCTTATCAAGGTTGGCGTTGTCCGGCCATGAGTTCAAAGGCGCAAAACGCTGGTTTCCTGTCGCACCGCCACCGCGGCCGTCGGCAATACGATAGCTCCCCGCGGAGTGCCACGCCATGCGGATCATCAAACCGCCATAATGTCCCCAGTCGGCAGGCCACCATGACTGACTGTCGGTAAGTAGCGACTTAACGTCATTTTTAAGTGCGTCAATATCGAGTGTTTTTAGAGCTGACGGATAATCAAAATCGTTATCAAACGGTGTTGATTTTGTGTCGTGCTGGTGAAGAATGTCGAGGTTAAGTGCATTGGGCCACCAGGTTTTGTGTGCCATCTCTTCCGATGTTGCGCCACCATGCATCACGGGGCATTGACCGCCCGACGTTGAGCGTTGCTGAGACATTGCTTTCTCCTTATGTTTTATCCATCAGTGCGAACGCTAAAACACCAGACTAGGCCGCACTGACGCTATCATTAGTTATTGCTAACTAAACATGAGTAAAGTTAATAGACAGTCACGCAAAGCGCTAATCTGTTATGCCAATAATGTTAATAGCCAATAACTTATGAGCGACGCGCTAACTCACATTCACCATGCCCATTCGCGATTTTGAAGCACAACACGATAACCATCGAGATCTTCAAAGGTACGCCCGTCTTTATCCCAGTAGCTATTGTAGCTCGGCACAGGTTTAAACCCAGCGGCTTCAATTTGTTGACAGGCCGCCTGCCATGCGGCGTGATCCGGCAAATAAAAAACCAGTAAATTCTCTTGTGAGGGCGCTGGACCGACATGCGTGCCGCGATGATGGGTAAATTCAAGATGATAGTTGTGGTGTGGGTGACCAATAATGGCACCATCAAAATCATTATGGCCAGAAAACGTCGCCAATAGCTCAAACCCCAGCCCATCACAATACATGTTGGTAATATCGGCTAAATTGTCAGTGGGTCGTGCCACCCGCATCACGGTATTTTTATCAATCATTGTGCTGGCTCCTCCGGCTCGCAATTCAATCTTTGCATCATGGTGATAGAGTCTGGGGTAAACCCCAGCGCTTGATAAAACGCCTGTGCATCCTGATTAAACGTCATCACTTCTAGTTTTATCACAGTGGCATGATTGTCTTTCGCCCATTGGGTGCACGCAGCCATTAACGCTTTGCCCGCCCCGGTTCCACGCGCATCACGATCAACCACGATGGTATTCACATGACACATGGGATCGTCGACCAGATGAGGAATATGTTCAAACGACTCCAGCCTTGCCGACAAAAAGCCAATCACTTTGTTTTGATGCTCGGCCACCCAGAAATACTTATCCTCTTCTTGCAGTGCTTGCTGCAAAAACGCCCGACCGCTTGGGCCAGGCGTTGCAAACAAATGCGGCGCATGTTGATGGTGCATGTCACCAATTTGTACATTCAGGGCGAAGATGGCATCCAAGTCCTCAACCGAGGCACGTCTCACTTGCATCCTTGTGTTCCTTTTCAAGTGTTGGGGTGTTCTGGCTCTCAACCGCCTGATGCAATTGTTTAGTCAAACTACAACATTAGATAATGGCCGATAAATCAGACTGATGCAGTGACTCTACCCACACCCTTGAAAGGAAACGTCAACTACTCGATGATTTGTGTCATGCCTGCCAAGTGGTGCCAATAGCCGTTGCAATCGTGGTTGAGCGGTTGCGGGTTATTGCCTGCTTGGTTAACACGGAATTTGTCTACCCATTGCAAGGTGTCAAGCGACAGTGGGCTTAACCGCACCACGTCCACCAGCCCTTGCATCGACGGTAAATCGTTAACGAGATTGGAGCATTGCCCGGACTGGGTTTGAATGCCGTTCAGCACAAATACCGCTTGACCCTCTTGGGATTCCGTTAACCGTCCATTGGGGTAGTTGAGGCAGCACAGCTCGCAGTCATCTTTGGCACGGTTTTCTGAGCGCGCGGTAAAACAGCGTGCCGAGTAAGCCAACGGTAAGTAGCCATAACCAGTGACCTCTACCTCAAACTGGTCGCGAATACCCAGTGCATCGCAGCCGTTTAACATATTCACCAACCAGTCGCGCGACAGCTCCACCGGCATCACCCAGCGCGTCATGCCCAGGTCGACAAATTGTTTTAATGTTTGCGGGTTATAGCAATTGATGGCGGCCCCCACCACAAAGGGCTGCCGACGCTCACTTAAAAACTGCACTGCGCTCACGTCATTCGCTTCAATGCGAATATCATCATTGTCACAGTAGCGTTTCAGCATGGTCAGCTCTGAGGGCGCTTCAATCAGCGCCATGGTCGAAAGCACCACTTGTTTACCAGACTCAGCCAGCTCACGCGCGAGCCCGATCCAGTCTTTGGTTTTCAGCTCTCGCCGCTTGGCACAGACGGTTTCACCGAGATAAATCACATCGGCTTGGCTGTCTGCCGCCGCTTGATAAAAGGCTTCAACCTCAGCCTTAGGCCAGTAATACAGGATTGGCCCGAGAGAAAATTGCATCATAATTCCTTATTGCCACTTGCGATGGTAAGCACCCAAACTGGTTTGCACCCCTTCAGAAAGGCTATCGAGCGAATGCGCCCAATCCGGTGCAATATCAAACGCCTCGGGGTTTGCGACACAGCGATCAATCGCTTGACGCCATACCCGAGCAACTTGCTCCACATACGCAGGGCTGCGCTGACGACCTTCGATTTTGACCGATTTGATCCCGGCGCGATAAAGCTCAGGCAGGACACTTAAGGTGTTCAAACTGGTGGGCTCTTCCAGTGCGTGATAGCGGTTGCCGTCAACACAGAAACGACCTTTGCAGAGGGTGGGATACCCCGCTTTTTCATCGGCTTGGTACCGATCAATCAAGACGCCGTTTAAGCGCGACTCCAGCCCTTGATCGGTATCTTGCCAACGCACGAATGCCGCCGGTGAGCATGCGCCCACGGTATTGGGAGATTGGCCGGTAAGATAAGACGATAAATAGCAGCGCCCTTCGGCCATAATGCACAGGCTGCCGAAGGCAAATACCTCTAAATCGACATCGGTATCGCGTGCCAGTTGTTTAACTTGATGAGTAGATAGCACTCGCGGCAATACCACCCGTTTAACGCCATATTGCTGCTGATAGAAACGGATCGCCCCAGCGTTAGTGGCGGATGCTTGAACAGAAAGGTGTATATCCAAATCGGGATAGGTGTTGGCGGCGTAGTCTAAGCAAGCCATGTCAGCGAGGATCAGCGCATCAGCGCCATTTCCGGCGGCGCTATCAATCGCATATTGCCAACGGCGCCAACCATCGGGATGAGCAAAGGTGTTAATGGCAACGTGCAAGTCTTTACCGTGGTCATGCACATACTGACTGGCACGCTGCAATTTGCTGTCGGTGAAGTTCAGCCCCGCAAAATGGCGCGCATTGGTATCGTCTTTTAAGCCAACATACACCGCATCGGCGCCATGTTCGATCGCTTTTTTAACCGCCGGAATATTGCCCGCCGGACAAAGGAGCTCCATAACATTGCATTCCATTTTATGATTGTCCGGCTAAGATAAGGGCGTTGCCAATGTGGGGGGTTGATGTGTATCAAGCTCACTTCTCCGTGAGGATAAAAATCGCGATAAATGACGCTGTTGGCACAAAAACTCCTCTTATTTTTGACTCGGATCCAATGGCGGAGCATTCAATCTCGCTACTCTAGTGGCATTCAACCATTGGCACCAAAGGAAAGCCAAATGCTCGTTAACCCAATCACCCAACAACCCCCTGCCCTGCCACTGCCTCAGCCCAACCTGATTACACCAGGCCTAAAAGCCATCACTCAGTTACCACATGGGCTGCAAGCTCAGGTGCTGACCAAAGTCATGAATACCGCTTTTGTGGTGCCTCTAGCAGAGGACGAGTTCGACTTTCTTGCTGGCCGTACCATTCGCATTGGATTGCGCGATCTCAACGCCAATTGGTTCGTGTCACTGAACGAAGACAACCAATTATTGGTCCGCTTGTCTGGGGAAGAAGACGCCAGTATCGAGGGAGATTGGTTAGCGTTTTTAAAAATGGCGACTCACTATTGCGATCCAGATACGCTGTTTTTCCAGCGCCAACTCAGTATCAGTGGTGATACCGAACTCGGGCTGCATGTGAAAAACCTGCTTGATAGCCTCGAAATCGATACCCTACCCAAGCCGCTGGCACGCTCACTGACGTTAAGCCATCACTACCTCACTAAACTCGCGTTGTAGTTGTCATGCTTTTCAAGTATCTGACCCATCAATGGGCGCTTGAATATCATGCTGCCAGCAGCTTGCTAAGTGATCGATAAAGTGGCGTACGACAGGCTGTTGATAACTACGCGATAAATAGACCGCCCACAGTGCACTGGGCGGTAAGCGATAATCGGTCAGCAAAGGTATTAACTCCCCCTGCTCCACATAGGGATTGGCTAAATCACATGGCACACGGACAATCCCTTTTCCCATTCGCGCCGCATTGACCAAGGTGCCTAAGTCGTTGGCGTGAATCGGCCCACTCACTCTTACCTCTTCTCGGCGATTGTCTTTAATAAACTGCCAATGATCACCGCTGACATGAATTAAGCACGGGTGATCACTGAGATCGCTCGGGTGATTAGGCTGCGACGCGCTGGCTATATATGCCGGTGATGCACACACTATAGAATCGATGGCCATGAGTTTGCGGGCAATTAAATGTTCATCCGGCTGAGGTGTAAAGCGCAGCGCAATATCGACCCGCTCATCCACTAAGGGCGTAAATTGGTCGGAGGCAATCACTTCAATCACGACCTCTGGATGCGCATCGGTAAATTGCGTTACTGGCGCAACAAGGATCCCTTGCGCTAACCCGATTGGCGCAGCGACTCGAATACGACCGGTTAAGGCGCCGTGTAATCGTCCAGTCGTCAACGTTAACGCCGCCGCTTCGTCCAAAATACGCTGGCAATGACCATAGGCTTGCTCACCGGCATACGTTAAGCTGACTTTACGCGTTGTCCGATGTAACAGACGCTGTGCAAGCCATTGCTCGACCTCTTGCACATGCCTTGAAACCTGCAAACGCGTTAGCCCAAGTTGTTCGGCCGCCCGCGTAAAGCTTTTGCAATTGGCCACTTCTACAAAACTACGTATTGCCGTAAGCCTATCCATATTGTCTCTTTAATTGATACAAGCTGTATCTATTATGATTATTTATTCAATAAATGAAAACCAATAAGCTACATCCATCCAAGCAATCACAGCATGAGGAAGACAATATGAAAATCGCAATTATTGGTGCAACAGGTTGGATCGGTAGCCAAATCGTCGAAGAAGCGCGTCATCGTGGGCATGAGGTTATCGCTCTTGTCCGTCAGCCAGAAAAAGTGACCCGCGACGATGTCGAGGTGCGTCAATTCGACTTGCTGAATAACCATCACTCTGTACAACAGGCCGTTGCTGACGCTGATGCAGTCATTGCCGCCGTGGGCGGGCGCGCTGCAGGCAACCATGAGATGGTGGCAAACAGCGCCAAGCGCTTAATTGACGAGTTACCCGCCGCTAACGTCAACCGTTTACTCTGGGTCGGCGGTGCTGGCTCACTAGAAGTTGCACCGAGAGTCGAGCTGGTCAGCCTGCCCGACTTCCCTGACGCTTATAAAGCAGAAGCGCTCGCTCAAGGCGACGCTTTGAAGGTATTCCGTGAACACGCCCATACCCTAGATTGGACGTTCGTCAGCCCTGCCGCAGAGATTTTCCCGGGCGACAAAATAGGCCGCTATCGCGTTGGCGCGGATACCTTGCTTACCGATGACCATGGTGACAGCAAAATCAGCGTTGCTGACTATGCTATCGCGATGATCGACGAACTGGAAAGTGGCACCCACCGTCGCCAACGTATCGGTGTGGCTTACTGATCCAAGCTCATTGCCCAGCGTGCTCACCCGCTAACCAAGGTTGCGTGAGTGAGACCGTCTGGGCATCAAAGTCAATACAGGCTTGGGCCCCCAAAGGGGTGGTTAACATCGGATGCGTATGGCAACTGTCAAAACCATCAACCACAGCGAGCGGCTGGCCATCGAGTATTTCTTCAAGAACGTCATAGGTTGAACGTCCCGTTCCTTTGTCATCAAACAGCTCGTGTTTACCAAGTAACACCGCATCTACCGTATCAAATACTCCGGCCAGTTTTAGGTGTGCGAGTGAGCGCTCAATCGTGGCAATATCCAACAAAGAGTCCTCAATCAGCAGAATATCGCCTGTTTCAATCGCTGGCATATAAGGCGTTCCCCAGATCCCATTCAGCGTATTGAGATTGCCACCGATAATTCGGCCATTTACCTGACCTTTACCCATAAATTGCCATGCATTCTCATAGGTCGGTTTTGCCTCTTTCTGTTCGCCCCAATCAATCATGACATCCGTCCATTGAGCAGGCATCTTGTAGGTCATCGGCAGCGTCACATTCTCAGTTGTTAGCGCTCGAAACGCGTCAAAAGTTTCATCAACCAATGGCGGGAACTCCCCTAAAGACGCCACTAAGGCTGGTCCATAAAACGTGATTAATCCCGTTTTGGCATAGATACCGAGCAATAAGGCAGTGAGGTCCGAATAACCCACAATGATCTTAGGATCATCAGCCAAAGCGGCATAATCGATATAGGGAAGCAAAGCATTGCTGTTCATTCCACCAATCGTCGACATGATGCAGCGCACATTCGGATCACGGATCAGCTGGTTGAGCTCTTCCGCACGCGCCTTGATCGAGCCTGAGCGATAGTGATCCGATTGCCCTGTCAATGCCCCCGCCTTCAGATCAAAGCCTTGTGCTTTGACATAGTCCATCGCGCGTTCAAATCGTTGGGGCGCAAATACGGTGGCAGGAGATGATGGCGAGAAAAAGCCAATCGTCTCGCCTTTTTTAAGAGATGGTGGCAGTAACATATTGTCGTCCTTGATATTTTACCTCTCACCATTAAATCATCTGGACGAGACACTCACAATACTCCGCCGATTAATCGCTGTGTGGCGTACTGATAGTCTGACATTTTTTTGGATACCACTGTTGCAACTGCCAAGCGGTGGCAACGCTGACGATACCGCCCCCAACGACCACAAAATCGTACGCCATTCGCTACGCCTTTCGTCACCCGTTAATCGGTCACGTCCAGAAAATAATACTGGCTAACGTCGCAAATAAAACCAAAAGATTCAAAAAGATGATGAGCGGCATGGTTGCTTTGATGGGTTTGTAGCAATAAGCAAGCGGCTTGGCGGGCACGAGCCTCCTTGTGAGCGTGCGAGATTAACGCCCGCGCGACACCTTGTCGCCGTGAATCCGGCTGCACGTACAAATCGTTAATAATTAAGCCACGGCGCGCCCTCGCCAATGAATACAAAGGCGTTAGGTGGACAAATCCCACCATGGAGGATTGGTAAGAAGCGGTCAATATACACGTATCTTGCTCGCGCAACCGTTGCTCAGTAAACGCCCTTGTTTGGCTGAGCGGCGGACGAATCGCGAGCCAGCGCTGGTACTGGTCAAATAACACCATGAGGGCTTCTAGATCATTTAACTCCGCTTTTACTATATGCAACATTCTCTCTCTACTACAGCGCCATGGTTACTTTTCAGTGTAAGCGCCGTCGCGACGTTCTGCTGTCAACACCTCAACAGACGAGCATAAAGGACCAAATGTATACCGTCACACTACGTTGAAATCGCTCACAGTATCTAGGTTGATATGAAAGCCAATCAAAAAAGTTATAGTGCATAACATGAAATAAATAAGGCGGCTAAACGCCGCCTCAGCATCTATCGACCCCTGCACGGGTATAGGATCGTTTGGGTAGGTCCGTATTGCGTCATGTTCCGATTACGCCATTGAGCGGGTGCGATACCACTTTACTGTAACAGGCGCGAGCTCTTTTAACGCGTTACGCACCATGACAAATGGCACTTTGATGAAGTAGAACGACATCAATACCATCATCATAGGATCTGCATAAACCGCATAATCCGACCAAGGTGAATGCGCCACTAACCAAGCACCTAGAAAGCCCAAGGTGACCGCCAGACTTAATAAGGTGTCCATTTGCCACTGGCGCGATTCCGCCTCTACTAACTGGCTTTGCCCTGCTTGGTTTTTACGTGCAATCATCCACCATCCGTAGCCACAACCCACAACGTTGACAATACCAAATAGCACCGCCAATGACGGGTTAACCGCACGTCCGCCTTCGACCAAGGAGGAGACCGCTTCATACAGAGAATAACTCACCAACAACATAATCACAGCGCCTTTGATGGCGACAACAAGCGGAGTAAGCAGCGCACGTGTGATCGGCCGTGCGTAACGCGAGTGGATATACCATGACGCTCCCAGTGACAACAAAGTTAACACTAGACTAATCAACGAGTAGATACCGTCGAACATAATCACTAAAGAGCCAGCAATCCATCCAACGGCAAGGCCGGCGATGGCAAACCCAAATGCGAGAAGGGCCGAAAACACTAATACTGACTTTTCATTGATCACGTTTTGAGGAGACATAAAACACCAAAAGTAGAAAACACGCACATATTCTTGGTGCTACTGCGCCGCTTTACAAACACGAACTTGCTGATATTTTCATCACTCTGTAAAGAGTTCAATAAAAGTCATATCATTTCAATTACTTACAAGCAAAAATAACTGTCAATATTTCTGACAGTGAGTGTTCTAAACAAATTTTAGTTATGAGATAGCGCTAAATCGCATTTTGCTTGTATATAACTTTTACGCATACTCAATCTAAATTTAGATTCTTTATGGACTAAGAAGATGAGAAAAGGCGTGTTACTCGCGGCAATTAGCTTGCAGCTTTTCCTCGCGATAACCAGCACAGGATGGTGGCAGTTCGGTGCAGCACTCAGCGCGTTTCTGTTGGTCGCGGTATTACGTTTACCTCAGGACACGCCGCATGAATGAACCTGAGGCAACGATGGAGACTAGGCAGCGAGCAGCAGCCAAGCAAGCGATGTACAGGAGATAATCACCCACAGCGCAACACCAAACAGTAAAGGCTTAGGGCCTGCCGTGCGCAGCTGGGTGACAGAAATACTGCAGCCTATCAAGAACAAGCACACCACTAATACTTGCTTTGAGATGGCGAAAATTACCTCATAGATAGGTTGCGCTTGGACAAAGACATCACTGATACCAATCGCCAGACAATAGAAAACGATAAAGTACGGAATCGTGATTTTTTTAGCGTGGCTGCGAAACATGAGTGCACTGACAAACGCCACAGGCACAATCCATAATGCACGCGCAAGTTTGAGGGTGGTCGCGGTGGTTAGTGCTTGCTCACCATAAGCAGACGCCGCGCCCACCACCGATGACGTATCATGAATCGCGATTGCCGCCCAGGTTCCAAACGTGTGCTGATCTAGCCCCAACGCATGTCCTACCATGGGAAACACAAACAGCGCCAATGAATTCAACACAAACACCGTGCCTAACGCCAGACCAATTTGTTTATCATCCGCGTTGATAGCGGGCGAGACAGCTGCGATTGCACTGCCGCCACAAATCGCAGTGCCTGAGGCAATCAGGTGACCGGTCTTTTTATCCAGCCCCATCAGTTTGGCCAGCAGTGTGCCAAAAACCAACGTGCCTGCAATGGTGGCAATAATCAGCCCTATCCCATCGCCTGTCACGGCGAGCGCCTCTTGCAGTGAGATACCAAACCCTAGACCCACAATCGAATAGGCCAGCAATTTTTTGGTGATTTTGGTGAGGGGAATTGCGCTTGGCACCCAGCCCAAAGAGGTCAACAAAAAGCCTAGCACCAGAGCGATCGGCGAGCTTACCCAAGGGGTTAAACAAGCTAAAACAGCCAATGAAAAAGGAAGATAACGCGTGTATGCGGTCATAATGATGCTCAGTAAAAATCAGTGACGGCATTGTAGCGCTCGGTAGGTGTTCAGAAAATCTTAAACTTTTTAACCTAGGTTAAGGTTTGCTTAACCTATATCGCAACGTCTTGAAAAACCACTTATCAAGCCGCGTACTTAGAAATCAAACAAGTAGTTGGTAATGCTATCACTCAGCCATTGGATTCCAGGGTGCTCGGCCATCCCTGAGGCGGTGAATAGACAATAGTCTTCTTGGGTTAAGCCATAGGTGTGTTTGATCACTGCTAAGCGCTGTTCTCGTAAGTATTGCCGGATCAGCGGCTCAGGCAACACGCCCCAGGCTTCTTCTTGTAAGATGGTATTGAGCATATATTCAAAGCTCGAAAAGCCAATGTAGCGGCGTGAGAAAGGTTGAAGCTCGGGATTGTCTTTTTCATTGAGATAGACCATGACCGCTTGCATGGCATTACGCAATTGATCATCACTGACTCGGCGCAAACGGCTCAACGGGTGGTCACTGTTGCACACCGACATCATGCGAATTTTACCCAGCGGCTGATAGTTGATGCGCGGATCATCAATCCGCTCGTAGTCTACTCCAAAGGCAAAATCGACTTGTTGTGTTTCAACCAAATTGGCCAGATCACCGCTCGACGCTAACACCAGGTTGAAGGACGTCGCCGTAAAGCGCTTGTTTAGCTGGTGCGCCCAGTCCTGCCAAAGTTGATCGGGGATCGCATCATCACGCGCAATCCACACTTCGGCATTAAAGCCCGCGTTCGCTTGCTCGCACGTGCGACGAATGCGGGCCGCGGTGACCGATATACTCTCGAAATCTTTGTAAACGGCTTTGCCGATTTCCGACAGTGTCAGACGGTTACCGGTGCGATAGAACAATTCGGCGTTAAGTGATTGCTCGAGCGCCTTAATCGCCATACTCAATCGTGAACGATTCACATCCAGCTGACGTGCAGCTTCAGACACTGAGCCGGTCTCTGCGACTGCACAAAACGCATCAATTTGGGTTAGATTCATGCCGCCCTCCTCACGCTATCCTACCGGAGCGCGGCAAAGACACAAAGCGCTATTACCGCTTATCAGCGCCCTTGGACGCGCGGCGATTACGCATTCAACCCTTTAAACGCGCTGACTTTTTTGGTGAGCTCTTTCATGCGTAAATCAAACCCACTCACCGCCTGTTCACTTTGCTCAAACACCTCTTGAGTGCGGGTGCCCTGCTGAGCGAGCTCTTCAATGCTCTGATTGATTTCATTCACCGCGCCGCTTTGCGTGTTGGCCCCCTCGGCAATCCGCCCATTATGTTCAAACAGTTGCTGCAAATGGCTATCCAAGGTGCGCATATTTTCTACCGCTTGTTGGTGAGTGTCGAGGCTATGCTGGCTATCCTGACTGACTTGGTTGATTTGCCCAGTCACATTATCTGATGCCGAGCGCAGCTGATTGATAATTTCTTGGATCTCACTGGTCGACTCACCGGTGCGCTGCGACAAGGAGCGCACTTCATCAGCAACCACCGCAAAACCACGACCATGTTCGCCCGCTCGCGCTGCCTCAATCGCCGCGTTTAGTGCGAGTAAATTGGTTTGTTCCGAGATGGTGCTGATCACCTCAAGCACGCGAAGAATATTCTCGATATGGTGATTCAGCTCATCCAAACTGCTCTGACTCGAGGCCATATTTTCGCCCAGTTGCTCAATATGCCGCAGGCTGGTATGCATGCCATTTAACGCTTCTTTAAGCGCCGCATTCCCAGCTTGAGACAACTCGCCAGCGTGATTAGCCGAATCCGTCACCTCGGTGGTGATTTCGGTGATATCTTGGCTCGCGGCAGAGATCGTTTGTAGCGACTGTTGCTGCACCATACCGGCTTGATTCACCTCATGAGCTTGCTGCTTGAGGACACCAAATGCAGACTGTGACTCGTCCACCGTCTGGTTTACTGCTTGCAATGCATCTCGAATACGCGCTAGCAAGCCATTGATTTTATTTGCTAGGCGACCGACTTCTGCTTGATCGTTCACTGCTATCTGGTGGCTCAAGTCGAGTCGACTGGCAATTTCATCGACCTCGGCGGAAAGCTTTTTTATCGGTTGCGTCAAACTACTGATCACCCAATGGGTGACAAGGAGTGCAATAGCAATAAACACTAAGGTCACTAATAAAGACTGAATGAATTGATTCAGAATGGGCTCTGTGATTTGAGCTTTGGGGATTTCAACCACCACGAAACGGTCCAAGTCTGCGAGCCAATAAGACCCCAGCAGAAACGCTTCATCACCGATGGTGACTTCGCTGATCACTGGTTTATCCGTCCCCTTAGTTACCGCTTGGCGAAATGCGCTCGCATTGTCCTTATTCAGTGCCGAATCGGTCGGTGCGACCTGCACACTGCCGTCACGCGCGGCAAGCATGGCTCTTCCCTGCTCACCAATGCGAAATCCCTGTACCAGATTCACTAAGCTACTGACATTAAACCCTACCCCCGCTACAACGTACGGCTGACCCGTCGCAGGATTTTCTGGCACGCTGCGATAATTAATGAAAATCACATATTGATTGCTATTGGGGTCTTTGTTCATATTCAGCTCATAGGGCTGATTCTTGCTCAGAAAATTCGGGTAAAAATCTTTAAACGGATAAGTGGTCATTGAGGCGCTGCGATGCTCGCCATCATAAGTAAAAATATACTTCCCTTGGCTGCTATCGAGCGTTGCAAATGCGTTGTCTGCCCCCAAACGCGTCTTGGCATTCGACAGCGCTTGATGAATTGGCGCGAGATTGGTCAGATCACCGCCATTATCCACCCAATCGATCAGTCCAGTGTGATGGGCAAGAAAGTTAGAGCCGGTGATCGCAGGTTGTAGCTCATTACTAATTTCAAACGCCAGCCCCCTCAGCTGACTGGGTAATATAATATTCTTGAGATCATCGAGTTGCTTGTTTGCCGACAACATCGCTTGTTGCACCATCGCAATCAAAGTGCTGAGCACTAAGATAGTCGAAAGAACAATATAAATTCGCTTTCTGATTGAAAGAGTTTGCCAACGCATACGCCGTCCTTTTTATTATCATTACTAACCAACACATCAATATTAGTCAGCAAATTAGACAAGCATGACGGGATAATGACAAACGACATAATATATGGTGCTTTGGCGAGATCATTGAGTAAAAGGAAGGATAGTATCCAGAAGATCAGCACATTTACCCTAAACTCTATACAAATTCGCCATAATTCAACCCTGTTTAGCACAAGGGAATTGGATTGAAAGGTTTCAAAATATTAAAACAGACACTGAAGAAGCGCGAATAAAAAATGGAAGTAAACAATAGATAGGATAATGAGAGTGCTATGGTGCCCCGGGCCGGACTTGAACCGGCACAGCGCGAACGCCGAG
>NZ_PXUD01000108.1:0-1557 GCF_003390965.1 Salinivibrio sp. HTSP | reverse complement strand
AAGTATTATTTAAGAGTTTATTTTTCTATTTTGGCGTCATTATAGAGCAAAAATAGCAAGGTTTTTATCCCACACTTTACGTAAACTGGTGCTAATGACGCATTCGGAGACGCATGATGACAACCCCACAGCCTTGCCATACTTGGGTCGGTAACGCGATTCGCCTGATTGAAGCTGACTTTAAACGCTCTGCAGATACCCATTTAATTAAGCTCGATCTCCCTAGCTTTACGGACATTGATATCTATTTAAAAGACGAGAGCACCCACCCGACCGGTAGCTTGAAGCACCGCTTGGCGCGTTCTTTGTTTTTGTACGGCTTGTGTAATGGTTGGATTGATGAGCACACCACCATCATTGAAAGCTCATCAGGCAGTACTGCCATTTCTGAAGCGTATTTTGCCCGTCTGCTTGGCTTACGTTTTATTGCCGTAGTGCCCAAAAACACTGCGTGTAAGAAGATTGAGCAAATCCGTTTTTATGGCGGTGAAGCGCACTTTGTCGAGCGGTCAGATCAGATCTATGCCGAGTCTCGCCGCCTTGCTAAAGAGCTAAACGGCCATTACATGGACCAATTTACCTATGCCGAGCGCGCGACGGACTGGCGTAGCAATAACAACATCGCCAACCGCATATTTGATCAAATGCAGTACGAGCGCTTCCCGATCCCTCGCTGGATCGTGATGAGCCCGGGCACTGGCGGCACCTCAGCGACCATTGGCCGCTACATTCGTTATCGTTGCCAACCGACTCAGCTGATGGTGGCCGATGCTGAGCACTCGGTGTTTCACGATTACTACCTCACCGGCGACAGCGCACTGACCACCGATAAAAGCAGCCGCATTGAAGGGATTGGACGGCCACGTGTCGAGCCCAGCTTTATTCCCGGCGTGATTGATAGAATGACCACAGTACCAGACACTCACAGTATCGCTACCATTCACTGGCTAGAAAGCCAGCTTGGCCGCAAAGCCGGCGCGTCCACCGGTACCAACCTGTACGGCGTCTTGATGCTAGCAAATGAAATGCGCGCCAACGGCGAGAAAGGCTCCATTATCACCTTGTTATGTGACAGCGGCGAGCGCTACCTAGACACCTATTACAACCCTGATTGGGTACGCGAGCATATTGGGGATCTCGACCAAGCAACCCATGATTTGCAGACGGTGTTGGAGTAACACGCCATCGTCTATACAGCGTTTGATAAACAGGCGCATTAATATATAGATCAGGCGTAGGAAGTGCGGTTCGATAGTTTTGTCACGACTTCTGTTCAGGGTTCGAGTTTCGTATGCATTCCCACGCAGGAGCGTGGGAACGAGAAATCGTCGCCGATGGCATCACCAATATAGAAACCAGGCGTAGGTCGGCATAAGCGCCAACTCGATCGCGCAAGCTTGGTGTGATTTCCGCCGCGCGCCCGTTGCACGGCGCCATCGGACATAGGAACCAAATATTGGCATTGATCGTGACAGGCGCCCGTTCACAATGTGCACTTATCCAACAATGTCCCGGGGCTTGTGTCATCGTCGCCAATGGCACCATCGATGTATAAAT
>NZ_PXUD01000107.1:0-1397 GCF_003390965.1 Salinivibrio sp. HTSP | reverse complement strand
GTCAGGCTGCAGACGAGAGTGTTGCACTTCGCGGTTGAATCCGCGCTTTTCTTGTAACGCTTACAGGATGCGGAGGGCCGGGAGAATCCGAGACAAGGTTTGACGGTGGTTACGTACTGAGGGATCCCCTCATAAATCCGCCAATGCATAGCCATCTTTTAAGAGCTGCTGAGCTAAAACTACCCCCGCTGCTAAGAGGTGTTGAGTCGTTATTTCGTAGTCGGGTCGCCTGAGCAGTTCCATGCCTAACCGGACAGTAGACAGGACATTTCGGCTTCTGACTGTATTCGCTTGAAAGTGCCTGTCCCATCCTTGGCTCTGCGCATGTATTCCTGCCAGCCAAAACATAAGTTGCAGCATGAGGGCTATCAGCAAAATGATATCGAATCTTTTTGGGCAACGAGTCCGGCTTTGGCGTAGGCCTAATCCGTATACGGGACTCTTTACGTCTCGGAAGGCTTCCTCTATCTGCATACGCTTTGCGTAAAGCTTTACCAACTGCTTGGGCGTACGGGCTGCTGTTGGTAGGTTAGTGGCCAATACCCATGGCTCCTTTACCGAGTCAGCGTACACCTTGGGCGATGGATGGTGGCAGTTTGTTCGGGTAGAGCGCTGACTCTTACGGCCTTTAGGCAATGCGCTATACAGCACGAGTTGGCAGTTGATGACATTGCTTTTGGTCAGTTTTTGATAACCAAGACTTTTGGCTCTGCTAGAGGCTTTGCTATGTAAGCGACTGACTGGCCGCCAATTCTCGGCACCTGGCTCAGAAAATTGCACTTTACCTCTTACTCGACTCAGCCAGTACCATCCGTGTTTCTCAACAGACTTGTACCATGGCACTTTAAATCCAGCATCACTGATAATCAGTGGAGTCACCGAAGAAGGTAAGATGCTTGCTAGGTCAGATAAAAACTGATCATGAGCAGACTTAGAGCACTGCTTTGACAGTGGAAAGGCCTTTTCATATAAAGTGACCGAACGCCCTTGGAGCGCCACAGACGCTCGCAGCACCATAAGTCGCTTGTGTTCACGGATATCAGACCAATCGACGAGCACCACTGGCATGGGGTTGCCTGCACAGATAAAACGCGCATGCCAACGGTAAACGGCGAGCCTCTCCTGATGCAGGTGATGGTTACCTAACAGGCGATCCATCCGCTTTATGTTATGTTTGGCTCTGGCTTGGCAGGGTAAGTGACGACCAAGCTCAGTGAGCGTTAGCGTTTTACTATCAAGCAATGCTCGACACGCTAACATCAAGCTATTTAGTCGCTTTAAGTGCAGTTCAGGGCAGAATTGGTAGAGAGAATCGTGTAATATATTGAGTTCGCACATCTTGTTATCTGGTTGGCGTTGTTTCCTAAATCATTGAACTTGTCGTCCGAGCCGCGATC
>NZ_PXUD01000106.1:0-7978 GCF_003390965.1 Salinivibrio sp. HTSP | reverse complement strand
GCATACCGGCGATGGTTGAAAAATGAACACTCATGCGCTCGCCCTGCTCTCGCATCTCCATGAACAAGCACGGACTGATTCTCACTATTGAATCCTTCAATATGTGCTGGCTGAAGATCAACACCTACTAAAAAGCCCTCGCGATTTAACAAGCGCAGGACAGTATCGATGAAATAGAGACCTCCACCTCGCCCATAGCCCACTTCAAGGATTCGTGATCTCTTTTGGGAATAAATAAGCTCTTGATAGAAGAAAAGATCCATTGGCATTTTTACTGCAACTTGGCCCAGCCAACGGTAATCTCGTTGAGTCTCAATTTCGTGTTGCCAATACCAACGATGATAAGCCAGGGCTAGGCTGCTTTCGGTTAAAGGTTTGGTTTGTTCTATTGCTGGTAAATCACATTCTGCTTTGACGAGTACCTGGGCTTCAAACCATTCCTGATGCGTTGGCTGCAATGGTCTAAACTGGGCGTATGATACAAAAGCCCAATAATCTTCATAAGTTATGCGTAAGCAGGTTCCCAAATGTGCGTGATGCAGCTCCACATATTCGTCATAGAGAACCGGGTACACAAAACGACTAAAGCGAACAGGAGAATTTTTCAAAGGGTAGTCCCGCAATCAGAAAGGGATTAAAGGTTTTATTGAAAGGTTGACCTTGATAGTTTTCTAAAAGCTGCACATGTTGGAAACCAACATCTTGCATAACCTTAGCGACCATCTTTGCATCCGCAACATTTAAAACATGCTTTTCGTCAAAATGTTCACCGGTGGAGTTGCAGTGAAACTGATATTGCGCAATGAGCGTCTCGCGATCACCTGCTGAAAATCGATATTTGAAAGTAATATCTTGAGGGTCACCAGCCCCCGGCTCTTGATCTACAAGAAAGCCGGCAAATTCTTTTGGCGCATGCGGTGCGTGCGCGACCTGGAAAAAAACCTTTCCGCCAGGTAGCAAAGCGCGTTTGATACGCTTGAGTATATCCGTCAATTCATCGAGGTTAGCTGCATAATTAAGTGACCACGAAAGAGACACTATCGCATGAAACTCTTTTTGAAACTCCAGATCCTGCATGGGCATCAGATGCACGCGCTCCTCGCCAACTTTGTCACGAGCAAGTTGTAGCATGGGAGCAGCGGGATCAAGGCCTACTGGATCAAGTCCGGCTTGTAATGCTTTCTCCAAGAATACGCCGCTTCCACATCCAATGTCCAAAACACATGCGTGTGCACTAATATTTTTAATTTTTTCAATGAGAAAAGCATGATCATGTTGGTAATGATGTTTAGGTGTATGCTGATCGTAGCGGTCACCAAAGCGACCATACAGCTGATATTGCGGAACGTGCTTCATTAATGCTCCTGTATAATCAACGGCATATGTGTAAAAGCCTGTGCCATGCTGGGAATAAGCGCCTTATAAACAGGCTGGGGGGCTGGTTTAAAAAGTTTGGATTCACCAAAACCCTTGTGTATTAGCTTTTCAGTAATGGTCATTAGACGTAGAACATTTTGCTGCTGGCGACCCGTTAGTGAATATTGACCAAGCCAGCTGTGAAGCTCTGCCACAGTTCCATGACGAACCCAGTCACTGTAACTGTGATTTCCCAAATATAACATGCCCACATAACGCCGAAGACCAAGGCCATCGCAAACAGGGCAATCGACGTCTTTTCTGGTAGCCTGCAATTCTTTTGCCCAATCTTGGTCAGCTCGTTCCAGATTTTTCTGGAGATGATTATATAAACCGTCCCAGCGTAACCAGGAAGATACTTCATCAGGATAAGCCTTGGCATTCTTAAGAAAGCTGCCAGGGCCTGGCCGTGACCAAAATCCATAAAGCACGAGGTTCAATTGAGCTTGAGTCCACTTTAAGCACGAATCATCTCTAGGCCAAAGTCTCTCTTTGATCATTCTTTTGAAAAAAGGCGTTAGTATATTGCGATGAGTCCCCTTAAGAATTTCGATTGTGGAAGGGCTAAAGAGCTCTTTGTCGAGAATTGAGCAACTACGATCAGCAAAAATGAAGCTTAGATCCCAGGCGGCTTGTTTGCCACTGCCTTTGCAAGCTGGACATTTGCCCCGCTCTCCTTTCTGTAAAAAATCATAAGGCGAAACAGCCAGAGGACTAACTAATCCATGCTGAAAATCGACAAAGCGTGTCGCATATTTTCCTATACACTCACCCTTATATTGAAGCTCGACGTACCCTGCACCAATCGCCAACGCTTTAGCCAGACATTGTTCTCGTTGAGCACGGGTAGCCTTCGTTTCACATTGAAAATCTTTGCTTGTAGCACGTGCTTCAAGATAATTCGTGAATGGAAAAGTATCATAGCCCTGTTTCCTGAGATAAATAAGCCTGTCTTCTGCAATACTGTGCGGAAGATCATGACCCCATATGTAAACATCTTGAAGAAGAGGCTGAATCACCAATTGTGCATCCGGCGTCTGACACCAAAGGTTTAGGAAGTTATCAGAGCTGTACACATCCGAGGAGAGAATGTGGTTTTCTAAGGCAAAGGTGAGCAGGTGTCGGTCTAGACCACCGTATTGAATCAGTTGTTGATCTTGAACCTTGGCATATTCAAAAATAATCGTCGGTGTAGCAGCGCTTCTTTGAAAAGGGTCTGAAATCGCTGCAATATCGTGCCCTAATAAGCGCCGAAGCCATCGCAAAGTGGCCTTAGCATGCTCACTATTAAGCGGCTTTTTGACTTCGGAGGGCTGAGCTGTTTTCTGAGGCCGCCGTACTTTAGTCTCATGCAAATTCTTTAGCATGCGTCCCGTCGCAGTTTTTGTCTGGGCTATTTGCTGAGGGGGTCCTGTTGCAACGACACCACCACCATCGGGGCCGGATCCAGGACCAAATTCAATCACCCAATCACTGGCGGAAACCATCGAAAGATTGTGCTCAACAAGTATGACTGTGTTCATGCCATTAGCAACCACATAATCGACAGCTCGAAGCAGGTTGGCTACATCACTTTTGTGTAAGCCAGACGCGGGTTCATCAAGCAGAAACAGTGAGCTTTTACCCTTCTGATGACTAAGTTGTTTTGCAATGCGCAGACGCTGAATTTCGCCACCACTCAGTGTGTCAACACGCCGGCCTAATGCAAGATGTCCAAGGCCAAGCTGAGAAATAGATTGAAGCAAATTATGATGTCGATTTAGCGCAGGCGGAAGATCCTGCAGTAGCGCCTCAATACTGCAATCAAGTAGCTGAGCGATGTTCATGCCGTAATCGTAAATGCCAAGAATATGACTCTGAAAACGACGGCCGCCACAGCTTGCACAGGCTACCCATTGTAAACCATCCTGTGTCTCGCCAATACCCAAGCATTCAGGACAGCGCCCATCACCGCTGTTTAGGCCAAAATCCCTAGCTTGAAGATTGTGTTTCTCTGCTTGGGAAAGTGCAGCGTAGTGATTGCGCAAATTTCCGGCAATGTCGAGTGATGTAGCTACCAAGCTACGAAGGTTTGCAGGTGGAACACCTTGGTCGAGGCTAATGACCTGTTCAAACTGTTGATAACCTTCAATCCTACGCCATCCTTGTGGATCTGGGTTTTGTGGGTTTTGCAGCGCTGGCTTGAGCACACCATGTACAAAGCTAGATTTGCCAGAGCCGGATAGGCCTGTAATGCAAATAAGTTTACCAAGCGGAATATGCACATCTTGATTGCGTAAATTATGGCGACAAGCTCCATAGATACTCAAGCGAGGTGCTTGCTCTTCAACTCGAAGTTGCTGCCGCTGTAGCTTGTCGGGAGCCTGCCACCAGGATTGAGGTACCCTTCCCTGGAAAGTAACCTTACCACCTTCAGGGCCACCACTAGGTCCAAGCTCGACTAAATGATCGACAGCAAGTGCAAGCTGCTGGCGATGATCATTGATGATCAAGGTATGCTGCCCCCTTAATGCTTCCAGGGTATCAGCCAATCTAACTACATCTTCATCATGCAAACCTCGTGCAGGCTCATCAAGCAGTAACCCAAGCCCCTCATGTCTTCCATCGAAAACGGACGCAAGACGTATGCGCCGCGATTCACCTTCGCTGATCTCGCGCATACCACGAGTACCATTAAGATGAGCTAGCCCAACCCCTACAAGGCTTTGAGAAAGACATTGAAGCTGCTCTAAATAAGGCCTAGCAGCTTCTGGAAGTGCTTTGGAAAAGCGACCCGAAGATGAACATAATTCAGTCAGTGCAGCAAAGTTAGTATCGAGTAAATCCGCGATATTGTAGCCTCCAAGGTCAAGAGATCTTGCTGCATGAGACCATCGTGAGCCCCTACAAGCTTTGCAGCGGCCATAACTGATAAGAAATGCGAGCCGCTCTGCTGTTTTGGTTCCTTTAGTAACATGCTTCATGATGGCAGAAATTAAGCCGGGATAAATACGCGGCTTACTCATCTGGCGCCTAGTACCTGGTTCTATATCTGCAATAAGCTGCGAGCCACTACCATACAGCACCAGATTACGAGCACTTTCTGAAAGCTCAGTCCATGGCAAGTCTGGATCAAAATCAGCGATACCTCGCAAACCTTCCATGGTGTCATGTTGAATGTTAATAAATTTATAATTTTTTGCTGTCCATAACACACAAGCACCTTCGTGCATCGACTTCTCGGGGTTTGCGATCAGCTGTGTAATATCAACCTCTGCAGACGTGCCTAAACCCTTGCAGGAAGGACAGGCACCGCTGGCTTCATGCTCCGGCGCATTGAATGAAAGCAAATGAATATCAGCTGGACGATAGATAAGTGGGTCAGAGGGTGTGACCCAGTGCTTGCGGGAATCGAGGCCAACGCCGTGGACACCTTGAAGGTCTGACAGCTTGCTATTGTGTGTTTCTACAAACACGCGTCCTTCACCAGCTTGAAATGCCAACTGCATTAGCTGGAATAGCCTCTTCTCGTTTTTTGCCGCTCGCTTGCTTAGATCGAGCTCACCTACCAGTACCTCTACAAGATGACGGCTCTTTTTGGAAAGCGGCTCGAAAGGGTTTAAGTGTACTATGCGGCCCAGATCCCATTGTTTAGGAGTATCACTTTCACTACGCACGGTAGCAGTATCAAACCCCAATTCAGCTAGGTTTGCTGCCATGACAACACCATCATTGGCGACAAAAGACAAAGGAATTGCCCAGATGGTAATCTTGCCTTGATGATGCTGCAAAAGCCATTCAGCATAATGCTCTGCCGTTGGGGCATCTACAACAGTACCAGCAATTTGCGAGACAGGGTTAGACCATTGCAAAAACATGTGTCGCAGCAGCGAAAGTAACCCACTGGCTGTAGCCACTGTAGTGCGCGAGGAAGCCCTAAAAGCGCGCTGGCCAACATGTAAGGTGGGAGGCAAAGCATCGATAAAAGCCGGATTCATCGGTAAGCCTAAATGATCCTGCGAGACCCCGAGAAACTCTTTGAGGCGCTGATTACCTTCTAGTGCGAGCACATCTTTCAATAGAGAGCTTTTTCCTGAACCAGACACTCCTACGACCATCGAGATCGAACCAAGCGGGAAAGTAACATCGACAGCTTGAAGATTATTGGCATCAGCGCCAACTACATGGATAGCTTGTGGGCTCAGATTTGCCATTGGGGTTCATCCTGAAGATGAAGGACATAGATTTCACGAGCAAGAAACTGCCGGGGAAATTTTGTAAACTGAACTGTGCATTCGCCTCGATAATGTAGTGCTCGGTGATTTGAGACAAAAAGTGCGTCACCCGGTGCTAAATGAATCGGTTCAGATACCGCCATTGCGCACTCATGGATGACTGTTAGGTAGTACTCCAGTTCCTGTGGTAGTGAATATAAACGCTGTGCTGCTGCTCGTAAGGTTTCGGGATGAAATCGAATTGTGCCACCTTCAATAATAGAACCAGACCAAGCGCCCTGTTTGCGCTCATCTACCATGTCCAATTTGGTTTTTGTTAGAAACGTAAGCGTCTCTGCTTCGCCTCGTCTTTTAAGCTCACTTAGCAGATCATCAATCATCACCACTCGTGATTCACCCATTTTAGGATTGGGGTCAGGCTTGTGGCAGTGAATGACCGTAGCGGCCGGTGGTACAGGTGCAGTGTTGAGGTCAGTATGAAAATATCCCTCTTTAATCGTTTGCGATAGCTCTTTGGTCCAAGGCGACATCTTAAAGTGTTTGACGATTTTATTTTTTCGGTAGGATTTAAAACGTGCAGATAGACTCAACGCTGCAAGCAGAGTTGTAGCACCGTTATCCGTGGGTACACCGCGAACCACAAGGCTGGACTTGTCATGCCACGACCTCGCAACCTGCTGGATGAAGGCAGTCCATTGAGAGGAGTGAAAGAATTTTGGTGGATCCCATGTGGACCCAAGCAAACTCATTTCCAAATACTCTAAGCTTACAGAGCGGGCTGTTTCCAAAAGCTGCTGTGCTAAATCGCCAGGCATGTGGACTTCATTAATATGCATCAGGCCATCCTTTGAAAACGAAAAAGAAGTTTGTGTTTAAATTGATGATCAAGCAATGCTTCAACACTCGGATAGGAAAAAGCTGATTCTTCTAAAGGGTTGTAGTGTGCCCAGCCTTGATCTCGAAGTGTTCGAACAGATGGAGAGAGTCCCTGTTCTCCTGCTGCTTTCATCAGTGCTATGGGAGTATGATCGAATGTGGTATGTCCTTGATTATGAAGTTCTTCGCGCCAGATGGGCCAAAGCGGATTTTCAAGGTGGCATCCCAATACCACGTAGGCAAAAGCATGAGGCTTGAGAACTCTTTGAATGTTTGCTGCAAACTGGTTCAAATCCTGGATAAATGGCAACACTTCATGCGACAACACCAAGTCGACAGACTGATCAACAATTTTCTGCCATTCGTTCTCTCGCAAAATTTTGGCAGATGCCCCCTCACGCTGTAGACGTGCTTGGGCTATATCCCGTGCAGTTTTCATTGGCTCTACACCGATCAGATGCATTGCCTTGAACTTTTCCCTTGAGAGTGAGAGAAGGCCACCTTGATGACAACCAATATCAAGAATTGTCCCTCCCTCATCAATCACGCGATCAGCTTTAACATGGCCTAATAGCGCAAGCCAAAAAAGCTTATTTCTCTTTTCTAGGGACGAATCTTCATCCCTACCAAACATGAAAATGTGTTTGATTTCAGCCATAGTTTATGGGCAACGCTGAGGGGCACAACTGCGAGCTTGTACGTCACCTGCTGTAGGGTCAACTCCGAAATGAGTTACGAAGAGGTCAAGTGATTTTTCGAAGGCCGCTTCCAGGTTGGCTCGATCTTCAGGCCCTCGCATTCCAAAATAGGGGAAGTGATGTAAAAACTCTCCGAAAAGTATTTCACAATCTCTGGCATATGCGCGAGTATCAAGAATGTGCGCGTGCCAATACTCATCAATAGGTCCTGTAGGACATATTTTTTTTTCAGGGTAGCGCATATTTAGCGCAAGAAATTTTCGGTAAAGATCCTCAACTTCCCGGCAGTATTCGACTGTCCAGCCGTATTCCTCAACAAATTTCCGATTCAACATCGAGAAGTCAAGCGCTGCAACTTTCTTTAGAGCCGCAGACAGCTCAGAGTCTTTAATTACAAGTGACTGTGACTCTTCAAAGCTCAGTGCAGTTGATGAAATTACACCCATATACTTTTCCCTTGTACTATGTATGTATAGATTATTATACTTATAGATTTAAAAAAAGTCCAAACCATTAGATAGGGAATCTGTGATTCACTCGCCAAAATTTGCGATAATCTCAGCATAACGTCTGATTTTAGGGGATTACCATACAACAACTGTCTTTCACGGATGCCGAGAAGATCCATAAGAAACGAAAAACGCGTCGTGAACTAAGGCAGCCGTTACGATCATCAAGATGCCGACGGACAAAGTGTGGTCTCGAAACGCGCTCAAGACTACCCACCGATTCGCCGTGCCATGGTGCAAGCCCACCCTGAAACCGGCCAAGACG
>NZ_PXUD01000105.1:0-1053 GCF_003390965.1 Salinivibrio sp. HTSP | reverse complement strand
TGGCGTTGTTTCCTAAATCATTGAACTTGTCGTCCGAGCCGCGATCAGATCATCAAAGCCTCAAAACAGGTCACAGATGATGAGCAAAGCCAAGTACAAAATCAGCAACTGGAAGCAATACAATCAGGCATTAGTTAACCGTGGTTCGATTACCTTTTGGGTTGATGACGCCGCTATCCAGGGCTGGCACTGCAAAAAGCATCATGGCAAACGAGGGAGAGGCTTTACGTTTACCGATGGTGCCATTGAAACAGCACTGATGGTTAAAGGCATTTTCAAGCTCCCTCTTCGCGCCCTTCAAGGCTTTCTCGACTCGATATTTAGCCTGATGGACGTGCCGCTAAAATCGCCGTCATACAGTTGTATCAGTAAACGGGCGAAGACGGTTGAGGTTAACTACCGATTACCCAGTCGTGGGCCCGTTGCTCACGTCGTCATTGATGCCACCGGTTTAAAAGTGTTTGGCGAGGGAGAATGGAAAATGCGCAAACATGGCAAGGAAAAACGCCGTGTTTGGCGCAAGCTGCATCTCGCGATTGACGACAGTACACATGAAGTGATTTCTGCCGTCGTTAGCTTAGCGTCTGTCGGCGACAATGAAGCGCTACCGACGCTGCTTAACCCGTTACGCCGAAAAATCGCCCAAGTCAGTGCTGACGGCGCTTATGATACGAAAGCCTGTCATCAGGTGCTCAAGAAAAAAGGCATCAAACCGACCATTCCACCGCGCAGCAATGCGGGTTACTGGGAGGACGGCCATCCTCGCAATGCAGCCGTCAGCGCCTTGAAATCGGGTAACTTGAAAGACTGGAAACAAGAAGAGGGTTATCACCAACGCTCCCTGTCAGAAACAGGCATGTCTCGATACAAAACGTTAATCAGCCCTGAGCTGACCTTACGTAACTACGATGCACAAGTTGGCGAAGCATTGGCCAACGTGAAAGCGATAAACAAAGTCATAAGACTTGGTATGCCTGTTAGTTACCGAGTTGACTGATGGGAGTAATTCCATTGGGATCAGTGCGTTAGGTGAATGATTTGATCAACAACGCC
>NZ_PXUD01000104.1:0-4270 GCF_003390965.1 Salinivibrio sp. HTSP | reverse complement strand
CAGTTATACGAAGCGGTTTATTCCTAAATTAGGTGCGGAAACTCGGTTATCCATCATCTCAATAGAGTGGACATACCGCCCAGTGGATGCTATTCACTCACTGGGCGATGAAAATTTAAAGTCTGTGATAAATGGATGGAGATATCACTTCGAGCTACCCAACACTACTGCTCACTGAGTAATTCGACTGTATTTTTGCTATAGACTTTGCCCACTTTCTCCCATGGGATTGGATCAATGGCAACCCCTTCATCTTTTGCACGTTGATTAATGGTGTCAAAGTAGTAAGATGACTCTCGATATCTTTCAGCCGTCACACCATTTTGGTCACGATCTTTCTCTCGAGCTGGATCAAGCTCTGCCAAATAGATCAATTGCTCACAACCCCACAGCCATACTTTGGCTTTTCCATTAGGTAACATACCAAAGAATAATTCGGTTCGATAACAAGGAAGTCCTTTAGAGCCATCACTTCGTGTATAATGCAACTTTTTCGCCATTAACTCCTTAACCTTCGGAGAAAGATCATATTTAGTCACAAAGAAACGCATATTAATCAGCGACGTCCAATATACATAAATACTATCCGGTAGGTGTTTATTAGCTGAGCCCAGTTGGCGCCCACGGACACCAGTAAGTAATGATATTGGAAATCCAAATCCATCGTAATCGGGGAATACGGTGCGCGCATGCTCTAGTTTGCTTTTTCTCATCGTCTGGGCTAGACCATGGAGCGGCATTGTCCAGTCTTGCTCTGTATTTACACCATACGCTTGTGTGATTTTAATGGGATAAAATGAAGGCGTTACTACAGAAACCTGCCAAGGATCACCAGGTAGAGGCTCGTTCTCTTTGCACCCAATTAATAAAAACAATGCAAGCAGGGTTATCAGTGTTTTATTATACTTATTTAGTGCAGACAAAGCTTGCCCTCCTATAACAATTAGATTCGTCATCCCAATGTGGTCTAAAGCCTAAACTATCTTTTGAAGAATGGTGAATTAATTTAGCATATGCCAGCTTCTTCACTAGCGCTTCGCTTTCTAGTATTGAACTTAGTGAAGAAATATCACCACTCTTAGATAACTCTAGAACTCGACTATTTAGGCCATCAAAATTTAAATCTAACCTATCCACATTATTAATAGAATTTACTATATATAGTGTTGAGTCGGATCTCGTCCATATTTTTCCATCTTCATCATGAATTGGCACACCATAAAACTCTGCCAAACCGTACATAACACGCAAATATAAGCGAGAGAGTTCGCCTTCCACTTGGCGCTTTATATATAGCTTACCTGTTATCTGACCACTGTCTTTGCCAATGCGTTCTTTGGTTTCAATGATGTAGTCTTCATCACGCCAGCCGGCTTTTTTGTCTTTTTCTTTATATTCATTAAGCAGTTTTACAACCTCGTTATTGACTTTTTCTTTTGTCCCTAACGAAAAGGAATAACGCTTGCTGATTGACTTAACAAGCACTTTTTCGAGTGCAGGTAATAAATAATCATTATGGTCGTAGCTTAAACGTGATTTATAGCCTCCACCAATATCTGAGTGACTTCCAGGCACAACAAACTCATGAAAATGCGCCACAGGTGGCTCCGCTTTCGATCGTTGTTCTGCACTGACTAACTCGCCTAGCGCCACATTATTTAGGTGGTTGAGACTAAAGTCATAACGATACTCTGTGTCTGGGTGTGCAGTTAGGTGTACGGCGCGACGAACACGCTTCGGGTCAATCCATAGCTCTACCAAGCCATGCTTGGTGTTATGGGTGGAAAAGTCCATCGTATCTAGGCCGTCAATGACCGACGCTACAGTATCAAATAAGCCTGCAAACGTTATCTCTAAGCACGCTTTCTCAGGATCATTTTCTAACCAATCAAATCCATACGATAAGTACAGTTCTGAGCGGGCGCAAGATCGTCTAAAGTGTTTCACAAAATAACCATCTTCTTGCAGAACGTAATTAATAAAGTGCCTTGCTGCTGCAGAGCCGCGACTAAATCCGAAAACATCAAACTGAATCTTATTAACACCGTCGATATGCTCGTTGTGGTTTTTAATTATTTCTTTAGCGTCTTTTAACCTATTTTGAATTTTATTAGACGCATAATAAGCCTTATTCCTAATACCATAGTCTCCAGTCCCTGTTGCTTGGCCGTAAGTAGATTCATCTGCCGGTGCGATATCTTCACTATTTCCCGTGCCAATTCCTGTTATATATTCACTTAACGCAAGAGTATTCTCTGGTAAAAAATCACTGTTTACATACCGATCATAGAGCTTATATACATTGGTGATTTCATTCGCGGCGCTTCCCTCAACCCCTTCTGGATACGCAAAACATGAATCCGGTAACTGTGTCGGTTTAATCGAGCCACTGGGTAATCCAGTTTTTTTAGCCAGTATTTCACACTCAGTATCATAGTTGGCTTTCCACGTATTATAGTAACGGTCAAACTGCTGCTTACCCCATAACGCACTGTACGTATTATTGGCCGTACCATCAAAGAACACACCGAAGCGAAGCGTAATAAATTTGTACGCTCTCACTTTAAGAATATATGTTTTATCTGTGACGAGTTTTATTTTGTCGGCGGCCCCTTTTTGATGCCGTTCAGGAAGAGTAACTCTATTTTCTGGTAATTCTTCGGTTAATTCATATTGAGGTAGCTCAGTCAAGTCCCCTGTCGTCACTTCATGATAAATTACCTCTCCCTCATTGTATCCGGTATAGGTCTTTGAAAATTCCTGTACAGGGTCAGAGTCAGGATTCACTGCGTGTTGACTGTCTTGCGCTTCACGTAACCAATCACCCAGATCTAACTGTATTTCAACAGGGCCGGGGGCAATGTCTTTAACCAAAATGGGTTGCTCACCCAAAGAAATGGGGTGCGCTTTTTGGGTGGCATCAATTAAGGTGCCTTTAACATCATTAAACGGCTGGTTATGCTCATCACGAATAAGTAGCTCTATCCAGTGCTCACGCTTTTCACATGGTTGACAATGTGGGTTTACGCCTGTGTTACTCATACGTATTTTCCCGTAATTTATCTATTTCTTCGCATTCTTTTTGTTCAAGATGCAGTGCATCACGAACCGCTTCTAAAGTTAGGGACGTCTCGTTGATTAAGTGACTGAGCACCAAACGCTCTGCATACTCATAATCCTTACCATTCTTTTTAGCGTCATTCAGTACCGCTTCAAAAACCTGAGAGGGCTTTTCGAGTTGCATTAGTGCATCGGGTAAGCACTCCCAGAGGCGTCTTTCTAGAATCTTTGCATGCACATCTGTGCGGTACAGTGGCGTTAAATGATGAGGTTTAATTATCCACCAAGGTGCCAGTCGTGGTTGGTATTGCTTATCGATGCCATTGTGCCATTGACGATTTTGACCATTTAAAAATGTTGTTAGCCTTTCAGCTGGCCCCAGAAGCGCGGACAGCTCTTGCTCATCCATGGTGTCCAGCATGGGTAATAGCACCTGAGGGTCATAAAATCGAAACAAGACTTCCTCACCGTCAAGTGCAGCAATCAATAAACTCTGTAAATGGCTTAACAAAACATCGAGAGTCTGAGTACAAGAAAAGTAAATGCCTTGCTGTAATACTTGTTCAGGCAGTTGCCTGACCGACCCAGTCACAGGTAGTAGCCAAGGCGAAAGTGACATTACAGCATCGAACATTTCCCCCTGAAAAACCAATTGTGTATCAGGAAATGAAAGCTCCCCGTTGGCTTCTATCGCCTGTTTTAATGTGTTGTCTTCGACCAACCAATATATGTCGTCGATTTGTTCAGTGAACCATTGTTTTATCACTGCCCACCTCCCACAACAGGACATATTTTGACGGCTGGTATATGTGCTTTTTCGGCGGTCAATAGCGCCTCATAAGAAACCGTTTGAGCGGGCATTGGACTCTCTGGCGACTCCACCCCAAACGGGAGGGCGGCGACTTTACCGGCATAGTCACTGCCGGCGCCGGGGCTGCCGCCTGAATTGAGGTTAATCGCAGGGCCCACAAGGTGAACACCGCCGCCATTAATGCTGACAAAGCTGCCGCCGGCTTTGACGGTGATGCTACTCCCCGCCTCAATCACCGCTTTTTGACCGGCTTTGATGTGAATTTCGTTACTGGCGTCATTCACCCACACTTGGCCAGCTTTAACATGCAGCGAGCCGTCTACAATCAGGGTTTGGTCTTGTTGGGTGTACTGGCGACTCTCTCCCTCCACGGTATGATGCGCATTGCCCATCACACGA
>NZ_PXUD01000103.1:0-8850 GCF_003390965.1 Salinivibrio sp. HTSP | reverse complement strand
TCTGTGAGAGGGATGAGGCGGCAACGCCTCACCCTACTCGATGTATCGGACGAGATCAAGAGAGTGGGGTGTATTTTATCCAATGGATTCGTGTAGATTAAAAACGACACGGATAGAAGAGCACGCCGCATGAAAATACTCATCATTGAAGATGACCACGATCTCAGCTTAGCGATTTCAGAATATTTAGAGCTGCATCATATCGACTGTGATTTTGCCTATAACGGCGAAACGGGTATTCAGCTTGCCAGCCAGCAGACGTTTGACTGTGTGATACTCGATAATATGCTGCCCAAAACACAGGGTATGGCGGTTTGTCGTGAGCTGCGCGAACAGGGCATTGATACCCCGGTGTTAATGCTGACTGCGTGTGATGCGGAAACCGACCAGCTTGAGGGCTTTCGTGCTGGTGTGGATGATTATGTGGTCAAACCTTGCACCATGCCCTTGTTGCTCGCACGTTTACAGGCCTTGCATCGGCGTCATCACCCGGTGCGAGAATGTATTACCATTGCCGATCTGACGATTTATCCCAAAGAGCATATCGCGTCGCGCGGTGACACGCCGCTTAAACTGACCCCCATCGGCTGGAATATTTTAGTGTTGTTAGCGCGCCGCTCACCCACTGTGGTGTCCAAAAGCGATATTGAAGAAGCGATTTGGGCTAGTGAGGATGTGCGGCAAGGGACCATTAACGTGCACCTTCACCATTTGCGTAAAGTGGTTGATAAGCCCTTTGCTAAAACGCTGATCCACACCCATGTCGGCATTGGTTTGTCCCTTTCTGAGGCTCCGCCTGTATGAGCCAAAGTCCTGTTCGAAGCCTCGCGGCACAATCGCGCCGCCAGCTTTTGTTGATGGCGGTGGCGGTCTTTATCGGATTATTGGCGCTTGTCACCGTGTTTAGTTTTTATCAAATCAGTCAGGCAGGCAAAAACTACATGCGGCTCGATGCTATCAAGCTAGAGCAAAAGCTGGCCGCCGATCCTAACTATCCATTGCCCCAAAGCGACACTGTTAGTGCGTATCGAGATTGGCAGGCTATCCCAAAATCGGTGCGTGATTTGTTTTCCTCGAAGCCGATACAGCCCGATGATCCAATTGAAATACAACGCATTAATGACAGTGGAACGCGTGAGTATGGCTACTTGTTGTACTCCGACCAGCACCTATCGCAAGGGTTATACCTGGTTGAATTTGAAGCGGCTGAAAAAATCGAGGCATTAGCCGCCATGATTGTCGAGCGCTCTTTGGCCGATGCCAGTGTGTTAATTGCCGCTTTTATGCTGGTGCTTGTCACCGTGATTGGGCTGTTGTTCAACAATGCACTGAAGCCACTGAAAGAGTTGGTGGCATGGTCGGCGCGAGTAAAAGCCCACCCAGATCAAGCTATCAATGTGCGCTTTTCGGTACGTGAGATTAACCAAATTGCCGACCATTTGATGGCCTCGTTGCAACAGGTGCGTGAGTATAACCAACGGGAACAGCAGTTCTTAAAGCATGCCAGCCATGAACTGCGCACCCCCTTGGCGATTATGCAGGCTTCCTTGGATACCTTGTCACTGCGCATCGATGACAAGGATGCCAGTTATCCGGCATTACAGCGCGCCTCGCGTGCCAACGCCAATATGATGGCACTGTCTGAATCACTGCTTTGGCTGGCACGGCAACATCCAGATAAGGTTCGCCAATCAAAGGTCGACCTTGGCTCGCTCTGCGCAACCCTGGTGGATGAGCTGGCGTATCTTGCTGCGCATAAGTCAGTGACCGTCCATATCGATAATCACAGTGATCCTATTTGTATCGAGAGGGAATTGTTTCGTATTGCGAGTACCAACCTGATTCGCAATGCGCTCACCTACAGTGCGTCCGGCGTGATTGAGATTAAGATCACCAACGGGCAGTTTTCGATTGCTAACCCCATCGATTCAGGCGTGAACGAAAATCAGATCGGATTTGGTCTAGGTCTACAACTTGTTGAGCGTATTGCCGGTCAGCTCAACTGGCATTTTGAATTTCAGTGCGACGCTCAGATGGCGAGGGCGATTATCAATTGGGAAGCCGCACACAATTTGAGGGACGAGCCTTAAGGTTTTCTTAATACTGGTTGTTTCAAGATAAGGGCGAACTCTCAGTTACTATTTCGCCATTATGGAGAATCGCCGGTGAATCCATTTGCTACGCTCATCTGTTTACTTTTGACCTTGATGCCTTGGGTTGGACACGCGCAAACCAACAGCGTGTCTGGGGATAATTATCTGACCGTCGGGTTGGTTGGCTATACCGAGCCGTCGATTTATACAGATGGCGAAGATGACCAAGACATCGAGCTGGTGGTTGAGGCGCAATGGGAGGGAATTTTTTATCGCAACGACACCCTAGGTGTATATCTGGCCGAGGGCGACAGCTGGTATGTGTCGGCGGGTGTGGGCGACGATGTGTTTGGCGACCACGCCCGCGGTGAGAGCAAAACCCTCAAGGATATGGAAAGCCTTGATAAGGTGTATACCGCTAATCTAACCACGGGCTGGATAACATCGGTGGGCTACTTTGAGCTGGGCTATCATCATGATATCTCGAACAACCATAATAGCGGCGCGGTAGTGGCCCGTTATGGCGCGCCGATGGAACAAGGCCAGTGGGTGCTTGACCCTCAAGTGTCACTGACTTGTGTGGGTCGCGCGGTGAGTCGTTATTATGTCGGCGTGTCAGCGCAAGATACCAAAGCCGGCCGACCGACTTATCAACCTGATCAAACCTGCATGCTTCAATCTGATCTCAACCTCTATTACACGCTTGGCCGTGCGCATCATCTTTTGTTAGGGGTGAGTTATCGCCACTATGGCGATGAGGTATCAGACAGCCCGATTGTTGATAGAGACGAGCTGTGGTCGTTCAATACCGGCTATTTATACACCTTTTAGCGGTAATTGGGTGGAGGGAGAAAGGGGATGAAGTGGCTAAAGCGAAGTTTAATAGCGCTGGTGCTGATAGGCGCGTTTGTGGTGATAGTCATGGATGAACCAAACGCAGGGCTGCAGCGTCAAGCCATTCACTTTAACGCCGGCGATAATCAGCTCGCCGGTGAGTTAATTTTACCTGAAGGTAATGAGACGCCACATCAGTGCGTGGTGTTTGTGCATGGCTCTGGTGACGTGCCGACCGATGCGTTTGGTTATTACCTCCCACTTTGGCGAGTGTTAGCGGCGAATGGGTGGTGTGCGTTGTCTTGGGATAAGCCGGGCGTGGGGGATTCAAGCGGGGATTGGCGGTCGCAATCGATGCAAGATCGGGCCGATGAAGTCGCGGCGGCGATTCGCTATTTGCGCCAAACCTTGGGGCTAAAGGATGGCAAGCTGGGGTTGATGGGCTTTAGCCAAGCTGGCTGGGTGATCCCTAAGGTGGCGCACCAAGTCGAAAACATCGACTTTTTGATCAGTGTCGGCGGGGCAGTCAATTGGATGGCGCAATCCCAGTATTCTGGACGTCAACGGCGATTAGCCACCGGATACAGTGAGTCAGAGAGTGCGGCAGAGCAAGCTGCCGAAGAGAAAGTGGATGCTTTGATCCAATCCGGTGCGTCGTATCAGCAGTATCTAGACCATATAAATCAGGATGACAAAGCGCCCATGAGCGAGGCCTTCTGGCAATTTGTACAACGTAATTGGGCCTCGGATGTGACCGCGGATTTTACCGATCTCGACGTGCCCATGTTAGCGTTGTTTGGTGCGCAGGATGCTTATGTCGATTCGGATAAAACCGCTTCAACCTATCATCAACTGTTTGCTAACGCGCCGCTGCCTTTTTATCACGTGCGTGTGCTTGAACATGCCGATCACAGCCTACTGCGCACCGACAACATCGCCAATGCGCACAGTAAGCGTCACCGCTGGTTAACACTGGCACGGATTTGGTGGCAGGGGGAGGCAGCGTTCGCCGATGGTGTGATGCCATGCTTAACGGCTTGGCTGGCTCAGTTTGAGAGTGGGCAACCAAGACCGACAACTATCTGCGTGCCCGAGCTAAACACGAATACGACGCAGAGGTAACGTTTCATTTTGCGGTGAATTGGGGTTTAATGCAGGCATTGACGCTAACGCTAAGAGAACCAGCATGCAAATATGGGTAGATGCGGACGCTTGTCCGGTCGCGATGCGCGAGATGATAGTCCGCGCGGCACACCGAACACATATTCAAGCCACCTTTATTGCCAACCAGTTTATTCGTTTACCGCCGTCGCCCTATGCCAGCGCACGTCAGGTAGAAAAGGGCTTTGATGTGGCGGACAACCAAATTGTTGCCGAGGTAAAGGCGGGCGATTTGGTGATCACCCAAGATATTCCGCTCGCGGATGAAGTGATTGAAAAGGGCGTGACGGTGATTAACACCCGCGGTGAATTGCTGACCAAAGAAAACATCCGCGCCCGGCTTAATATCCGCGACTTTATGGAAACCATGCGTAGTAGCGGCGTGCACACCGGCGGGCCTGCTCCGCTTGGTCCGCAGCAAAAACAAGCCTTTGCCAACCAGCTTGATAAATGGCTGGTTAAAGCCCAGCGTTATCATGCCGCGCAAGCAAAATCATCTGATTAAGCCGGCGCGCTTTTTCTCTTACTAAATTGCTGCTCTCACTAAATAACAACCGGTGCCCACTCGCTATCTGCGAAGTGGGCAATCAGCGCATCTAGCAATGCACGCACTGCTGGTGGTTGGTTGCGACGTGACGGGTATAAGGCGTAGATATCCATTGCCTTGGGTTGCCAATCGGGGAGCACTACCTCTAGCTGACCTCGCGCAATGGCACTATGAGCTAGGTACACCGGCTGCATGCTCACGCCCATGCCCTGAATGGCAGCACTGAGTAAGGTAGTCGCCTCGTTGGCTGAGAGTTTACCTTGCACCTCAACTGCGGCGTGTTCCTCGCCTTTGTCTAAATGCCAAATTGGCCGATCAAATTGTTTGTAACTGAGACAGCTATGCGCGGTGAGATCCTCCGGTGAGCGGATTGGTGTATGGGCGGCTAAATAATCCGGTGCCGCCACCAAGACGGAATCACACGCGGCGATCGGGCGACCAATTAGGGAGGGATCCGGGTTGGACGCAATACGGATGGCAATATCAATCCGTTCCGCAATCAAATCGACCGCCTTATCCTGTACTTCAATATCCACATCGACCCCGGGGTGAGCGGCCATAAAGGGTTTTACTGCAGGGATCAGTTGCGCAAAGCCAAACGACATACTGGTGGCCACCCGCACTTTGCCAGTCAAGCCCGCCTCTTGCTGCCATTGCTGTGTCAAAGCATTGGCTTGCTCAACCCATTGTTCCAGTTGTGGCAAGCTTTGCTCGCCAGCGGAGGTTAACGATACTTTGCGCGTGGTGCGCTGCAATAAACGCACGCCTAACCAGTCTTCCAGCGCTTCGACATGGCGAGTCACCATCGGGCGCGACATCTCGAGACGCTCGGCAGTGGCGGTAAAACTTTGCGTAAGGGCTACATCAATCAATACGCGGGCGGCAGTCAGTGTGTCCATGTCAATCTCATCTATGCTTAAGAGCCACCCGTTCGTAAGGCGGGATGACCCGTTTACATGCTCGAATTATGAAATAATGATGTAAATTATTAGCTATATATCTGAACAAGTCGAGCCCGTAAACTGCACAGCATCTCAACACCGAATGCAAACAATGGAGCATGACGATGAAATTGATAAAAACCCTAGCTGCCTCTTTATTACTGACCGGTAGCGCAATGGCAGCAAATAATGCTGAACCCTTGAACCTAGACGTGTATAACGCGGATGGTAACAGCTTCCACGTAAACTCAACCTTGGTGTATGGCGAAACCGAAGCCATGGTGGTTGATACGGGCTTTACTAAAGCAGACGCGCTACGTATTGCCGCTAAAGTGTTGGACTCTGGGAAAGAGCTAACCACTATCTTTATTAGCCAAGCTGACCCAGATTACTACTTTGGTGCGGAAGTGCTGCACGACATGTTTCCTGACGCAAAAGTGATCACCACACCGGCAGTGCGCACCACCATTGCAGAAAAACTGGACGGAAAAATGGCATTTTGGGCCCCAAAAATGGGTGACAATGCCCCGCAAAACCCTGTGGTGCCAGCTGCTTATACCCGTTCATCACTGACACTGGATGGCCGTAAAATTGAAATTCGCGGCGCGAAAGGCGAGTTGGCGCACCGTCCGTATCTTTGGATCCCAGCCAACAAAGCGATCCTCGGTAACGTCGCTGTGTATGGCAATGTTCACCTTTGGATGGCAGACGCACAATCCGACCAAGCACGTGAAGGTTGGGCCGCACAACTAGAAGAAATGGCAGCACTGAAACCTGAAGTGGTGATCCCAGGCCATATGAAAGCAGGCACGGCACTAAACGCTGACACCATCACCTTTGCCCAGCAGTATTTGCAAGACTTTGCCGAGGCGAAAGCCAACAGCAAAGACAGTGCTGAGTTGATAAAAACCATGCAAGCGAAATATCCGAAAGCCGGTTTGCCGATGGCTTTGGAAATTGGTGCGAAAGTGCACATGGGAGAGATGGAATGGTAAACGTCCACTATATTTTTGACCCAATGTGTGGCTGGTGCTTCGGCGCCGCCACCTTGATAGAAAGCCTAAGTAACAACCCTGAGATTAACTTGCAGCTTCATCCAGGTGGTATGCGTGAGCGTGCGCCGATTGAAGACAGCTTTCGTCAACACATCTTGGCCGCAGATCAGACCATTGCTGATCAAACCGGACAGACATTTGGTCAAGCCTATCTTGACCGCGTGGCAAGCGACCAGCCGGTAATTTTGGACTCCTTTATGACCGCGCAAGCCATCCTCGCTGCCCAGCAGCTTGATGGTCAGGGTGCAGAGATGCTGAAACGCATCCAGCGTGGCCATTATCAGCAAGGTCGCTCCGTCTATGAAGCCGACACGCTCGCAGAGCTTGCCAGTGAGATGGGGATAGAGGCAGAGGCTTGGCAGCAGGCGATGAAAGGCGCCGAGCATGACGTGATGCCCGCGGTGAATCAAACTCGTCAATTGATGGCAGCGCATGGCTTGCGCGGTTTTCCATCCATGCTGGTGGAGCAAAACGGTCAATGGCAAGCCATCACGGTGAGCCAATACTATCGCCGCCCAGATGCATGGCAGGCGCTGTGGCAAACACTGACTGAGGCATAAAGCAAACAAAACGGCGAGCATGAGGCTCGCCGTTTTTATTTTGTTGCAATCATAGTCTACGTATTCGTCACTTGGGCGCAGTCAGCGGCACCGGCTTTTTGGGCTCAAAGCCTTCGATGATGCGACGTTCAAGTGGGTGCCCGAGACGTGCTTCAACCATGCGCAAGTTTTTGGTGTTGTCTTTTGATACCAGTGAAATCGCTTCGCCTTGAGCACGGGCACGGCCGGTACGGCCAATCCGATGGACGTACTCGTCGGCCGGGAAGGGCAGATCATAATTAACCACGCGCTCGAGCGACTCAATATCAATGCCGCGTGCGGCGACACCGGTGGCAATTAAAAATTGGATGTCTCCGTTTTTAAAGTCTTCCAGCAATTGGGTCCGCACGGCTTGGCTGCGTCCACTGTGAAAAGCTTCAGCGGCAACGCCACGTTTTTCCAGCTGGGTGGCGAGTTTGGCGGCGCCATGTTTGGTTTCGATAAAAATCAACGCTTGCGTCCAGTCATTCTCTTTAATCAAATGACTAAGTAGTGCGGACTTCTTGTCTTTATCGACTGGAATACACCACTGAGTAATGTTGTCTTTAGAGGCATCCCGCGCGGCAATGCTGATTTCTTTGCCTTCATCACCAATGGTTGCTTTGGCTAGATCACGCACTTTATTAGACAAGGTGGCAGAAAACAGCAGACACTGCGTGCTTGCCGGCAATCGGTCGAGAATATTCTGAATGGCATCAATAAAGCCCATATCGAGCATGCGATCGGCTTCATCCAGCACCAGCACTTCTACTTCATCTAGATAGACGGCACGTTGGCTGAGTAAATCACGCAACCGTCCCGGCGTAGCGACTAAAATGTCGACGCCCTCGATCAAGGCTTGCTTTTGTGCCTGCTCGTCCATGCCGCCAACCATTGCCAAGGTTTTTAGCGCCGTAAACTGGCTGTCTTGACGTGCGCTCTCTTCAACTTGCAGGGCCAGCTCGCGAGTGGGGGCGACGACGAGTGCGCGAGCGCGCTTTTTTCGTCCCGCTTCACCCGAACATAATTTATCGATAATGGGCCAGATAAAACTTGAGGTTTTCCCCGTGCCCGTTTGCGCTGCCGCAATTAGATCATGCCCTTGTTGGATGATCGGAATCGCTTTCGCTTGAATGGACGTTGGCGTGGTAAAACCGCGGTGGGCAATGGCTTGGCAAAGCGGGGCGCTTAACCCTAGTTTTTTAAATGGCATAACAGACTCAACAAACAAGAAGCGTGTGCCCGCGTTCCCGCCCAGACACACTGAATGGCGTGGAGTCTAGCACGAACCTTTCAGTAACACGACGCAAAATCTGCTGGTGTACTCGTCACGGTTTATTCTAGGCCGCGTACTTTCTGAGCTCATGAGGATATACCCGCATACCATTGAGCGTGTTTTCATACACGGCTTGCTCGCGGAGGTAAGACCAGGCATGGGCCTCTGTCCCGGTTTGCGCCGCTAATCGATCGATAACAGCGTCGATATTTCGGCCAGCATAGTCTTTATGAGGGGTAAAAAGTTCCTTAATCGCGGATAACATAGCACGCTCCTTATGTGTAACTAAATTACATTTCAGTATGAATTTATCATAGTACGTCTTTTAAACGTGATCAATGTTAAACCATATGTCGATATTAAAT
>NZ_PXUD01000102.1:0-2797 GCF_003390965.1 Salinivibrio sp. HTSP | reverse complement strand
CGCCGGGGGTCGCGGGTTCGAGTCCCGTCCACTCCGCCACTACTTAAAAACCCTGCTAAATTTAGTAGGGTTTTTTGTTATTGGCTAGGTTCGCCCTGCGGGCGAATGAGTCCCGATTGCCCGCAATCCCGGCCCTCCGCCACTACTTAGAAGCCCTAGCTGAAAAGCTGGGGTTTTTTGCGTTTAAGCCCCAGTATCATAGTGTTGGGGCTTTTGTGTTTATCGCATGACGCCGAGTAGGGCGTTGAGTAAAGGCTCTTTAGCGCGGGAGGCTTTACAACAAAGGCCCAGCTCGAGAGGTTGCACAATTTCTTGGCGTAAGCGCTCAACCTTATCTTTTACGGGGCTGTTATCAATCACCACGTCCGGCGCCACACCAATACCACAGCCCAATGCCACCATACTGACAATCGCCTCATGGCCTGCTATTTGTGCGTAGACGTTTGGCTCGATACCTTTACTGGTCAACCATTGATCAGCGAGTTCGCGCGCTGTCCCTGCTTCGGGCAAGATTAATGGTGTGTGCTGCCAGTCAATGGCTTGTAGGTCAATGCCACTGCTGGCCATTGCCGGTGCGATAACCGACAAACTGACTGTATCAATCGGTTGAAACACCAAGCTGGATGACAAGCGTTTGGGTTTAGCGGCAATGGCAATGTCGGCGCTATTGTCTTGCACCTTCTCTTCTGCTTGGGCGGGATCGCCAGTCAGAAGCTGTAGCTCGATATTTGGGTATTGTTGACGAAACCGCGCGAGGAGCTCAGGTAAATGGCTATAGCTTGCCGTGACTGAACAAAAGAGCGTGAGCTTACCGCCGAGCAAAGAGGCATGTTCATTGATACTGGCTTTAGTGGTGTGCCAAAGCTGAAGAATATCGCGTGCGACGGGAAGCAGCGTTTTACCTGCTGGGGTGAGATCGACCGCTTTATTGGTGCGAATAAACAGCGGCTGACCGATATCTTCTTCAAGACGTTGGATGATTCGGCTCAAGGCTGAGGGGCTGACGTGCATCGCTTGTGCGGCCCGGGTGTAGCTTTTGGTGTCACAGAGATGGAGGAAGCCCGTGAGTTGCTTTGCATTCATGATTTTATTGTTGCTGTAATTGCAATGTTATGTTGTGAATATATCACTTTAGGCAATATAGTGGTTAGGGTAGTATCAAAAATACGCGGTGAAAACACACCCAATCACGGATTTGAATCAATGGAGCACCCCATGGCGAACTACTTTAATACCCTGAATTTGCGTCAACAATTGGAACAATTAGGCGTATGCCGATTTATGGATCGTGACGAATTTGCCACCGAGGCCGAATTTCTCAAAGGTAAAAAAGTGGTGATTGTCGGCTGTGGTGCGCAAGGGCTCAACCAAGGTTTAAACATGCGCGACTCGGGTCTTGATGTGGCTTATGCACTGCGACAGGCTGCCATTGATGAAAAGCGCCCTTCTTATCAGAATGCGGTTGAGCATGGGTTTGAAGTGGGTAGCTACCAAGATTTGATCCCACAAGCAGACTTGGTGATTAACCTCACGCCTGATAAACAGCACTCCAACGTCGTCGAAACCGTGATGCCACTGATGAAAGAGGGCGCCGCGCTCGGTTACTCACATGGCTTTAATATTGTCGAAGTGGGTCAGCGCATCCGTGACGACATTACTGTGGTCATGGTGGCGCCGAAGTGCCCGGGTACCGAGGTGCGCGAAGAGTATAAACGCGGCTTTGGTGTACCGACGCTGATTGCTGTTCACCCAGAAAATGATCCTAAAGGTGAAGGCTTTGAGATTGCGAAAGCCTGGGCAGCTGCAACCGGTGGCCACCGTGCTGGCGTACTTGCCTCTTCATTCGTAGCAGAAGTGAAATCCGATCTGATGGGCGAACAAACCATCCTGTGTGGCATGCTGCAGGCAGGCTCGGTCGTTTGCTATGAGAAAATGATCGCAGAAGGTGTTGATCCAGGTTATGCGGGTAAATTGATTCAGTATGGCTGGGAAACCATTACTGAAGCGCTAAAGTTCGGTGGCATCACTCACATGATGGATCGCTTATCCAATCCAGCGAAAATCAAAGCCTTTGAGTTGTCGGAGTCGCTTAAAGAACTGATGCGCCCCCTATATAACAAACACATGGACGACATCATCGCTGGCCATTTCTCCGCGACCATGATGGCCGATTGGGAAAACGGCGATAAAGACTTGTTCACATGGCGTGAAGAAACCGCACAGACCGCGTTTGAAAACTATCCCGAGTCGGATGTAAGCATCAGTGAGCAGGAATTCTTTGATAACGGCATTTTGATGGTAGCTATGGTGCGTGCAGGGGTCGAGCTTGCTTTTGAAGTCATGGTGTCATCTGGCATTATCGAAGAATCAGCGTATTACGAGTCATTGCATGAATTGCCTTTGATTGCCAATACTATTGCGCGTAAGCGCTTGTACGAAATGAACGTGGTCATTTCCGATACGGCTGAGTACGGCAACTACTTATTCGCAAACGTGGCGACACCGCTGCTGCGCGAACACTTTATGCCAACAGTGAGCGCAGATGTGATTGGTAAAGGGCTTGGAGAAACCTCTAACCAGGTCGACAATGCCACCTTAATCGAGGTCAATGACCGTATCCGTAACCACCCGATTGAGTATATCGGCGAGGAATTGCGCGGCTATATGACCGATATGAAACAAATTGCGCTCGACAAATAAAAGCGCGGATCGTTTGAGATAACGCGGAAGAGAAGCCTGGCCTGAGGGTCAGGCTTTTTTGTTTGCCCAGCGAAGCTGGCAAACCCGTCAGGTTGAA